>JBNKYI010000684.1:0-500 GCA_050300815.1 Fibrobacterales bacterium | reverse complement strand
TAAGTGAGACGAGTGTGGCGGCATGAACCATATCCTATGATATTGGATACTTGTCATCATCTACGTCAAGGACCTTAGAGCATTGGAAGGCCATTAATTCGGTAACCCACACTGAGAGCAACCTTTTTCTTTCAACTTTGGTTCTTATTTGAAAACAAAATTTAACGCACATTCGTTTGTCGATAACCAGATGGCGGATCTTGAGAATGAAGCGACTAAATATGAGTATCCCAACGAGGGAAGCGGGAATGCAGGAAGTTTGGACTCATACAAATCTCCTTCACCCCCTCAACCTCCATGTGCTAAAAGACAATGAGCATCAGGCACTGAAGACCCAAATTATGTTTCAGGACAACTGGTATACAATCATTAGAAACTAAATGTTCTAATTTATATGATTGAAGTATTGTGAATGATTCTCAAATTTTTTGTAGAACACCCCCCTCCACGTCGACGTGCCTGACAATTATTTCCTCAAGATCAAGAGGAAAGGGCTTTTG
>JBNKYI010000683.1:0-501 GCA_050300815.1 Fibrobacterales bacterium | reverse complement strand
AAAAGCTGTTTTTTATAGTTCAATTCTGAAAGCACTCTGGGAGGTGCTTTTACCGGCTTTTTCGTAGTTCAATTCTTCTTTTCTATAGTTTAATTTGAAATTTGAAATTTGAAAATTTGAAAATTCAGTAATTTTTCAAATTTGAAATTCGACGATTTTTCAAAATTGACAATTTGATGCTTTTTCAAATTCAAAATTTGAAATTTTGAAAATTCGGTAATTTTCTAAATTTGAAATTCGATGATCTTTTAGATTTAAAATTTGAAAATTTGAAAAATTGGCAATTTCCCAAATTTGAAATTCAGCGGTTTTTTAAATTCGACATTTGAAATTTTGAAAACTCTGTTATTTTCAAATTTCAAATTCAAAATTCAGTGATTTTCAATTTTCAAATTCAAAAGTGGTCGCGTTTAAATTCACATCACATGATTCCCATTTTCAAATTTAAATGACACTTTGTCTGCGTTCAAATTCAAATCACGCGATTCAAATATTTCTCAC
>JBNKYI010000682.1:0-501 GCA_050300815.1 Fibrobacterales bacterium | reverse complement strand
AGGGCACCTCTAAAAATAAATTGAAAAAAATATTTCAAAACTTGCCTTTCATAAAACTCCTCTGTAACTTGTGTACATCTCAGCATTGGGTTTAAAATCCAATTTCTGAGGGGAGCAAAATAATTTAAAACATACCACTTATAATGTGCAACTTATTGAGGAGGAGCGATGTCTTTACCTGTACCTGAAGTTTGGTTTTTAAATGTTACCGTAAAATTGCCTGATGGAACAGCATTTGGCGGTGGAAGAGTAAATGTTTTTGATGTTAATGGAGGAACTGTCACGCAACTTAGTTCAAATGGTTTAGGTTCGGGCACAACATCTCTAACTTGGAATAAGTATGCATTTCAGCAAGGAGATGTAAATCGAGAGTATCCAAACTTAAAAGTTAATGTTGAAGCTTATTCTGACGGAAAAATTTTGTATGAGTCTGAAGTATTTATGTATCCAGATTCTAATCAATCGATTACAATTACTCTGGCAGATACGAGTGAAGGTGGA
>JBNKYI010000681.1:0-502 GCA_050300815.1 Fibrobacterales bacterium | reverse complement strand
TGATAGGTTCCACCATGCCCTGACTGCGCGTGAAAGGACGCGGAGGAGGGGGCAGTGGAGTGGTACCCGGCTCCCGGCTCAGGGCAGCTCTGAGGGTGCCATGTGTCCTCGTGGCTCCAGCGCCCACCTCCCGGTGCGGGGCGGGTCTGGGGGCGCCACATGTCCCAGCGGCTCCGGGCCGGATGAAAACCGTCGAGCCGAGCAGCTTAGAAAACAGAGCTCTTGACGATTTTTTAGCACCCGCCTCTCGGCGCTGAGCAGCTCCGGGGGCTCCGCGTGTCTCCGCTGCTCAGGGCCAAATGAAAACCGTCGAGTCGATGCAGAAGACTTAGCCGAGCCAGACCGGTGTAAAGCAACATTGATCCGATCAAAGCGGAATAGAGCGTAGGGGGCGGCAGCCGACAGCTACCGAATCGATCTCGATCCACGATGGTGACTCCACCCCAATCTGTGGCGGGCTGATTGTAGCAGGCAAGAAGGCGGCGACAGCGCGTCTCACAAC
>JBNKYI010000680.1:0-502 GCA_050300815.1 Fibrobacterales bacterium | reverse complement strand
GGTATCAGAGCCTAATCTCCTTATTAGGCTTAACCTTTTGGAGAAAAGATGATGTCACTTCCTTACATAACCATTTCTTCAGTGGAGGTACCCCATTTCAATGGAACGAACTTTGATTTATGAAAATCTCAAATGTCTTCTTATTTACATGAAATGAACCCTCAAGTTTGGTAGATGGTAGATGTAGACCTTTCTCAAGCCTTGGAGGATTGCCCTCAAACACAAGCGCAAAAGAATTACATATATCTCGAAGTACATGCATCTAATACTTTATCTAGTGTCTTGAGTGTAGAAATAAAAGATGAGATCAAAATAGAGTATGGTTGGCTTGAAAGAGCTAATCTTCTTTGGAAGATGCTTGAGCAAATGTATGGCTCAAGCAATAACAAGAGATTATCATCAAGTGTTGCAGATAATATCTCATCATCTACACATTTTGATCAAGCTCAAGACGAGCAATCAAGTGTTCAAAAAGAAGAACTAAATTCTGTCAGTCTGAGAA
>JBNKYI010000679.1:0-503 GCA_050300815.1 Fibrobacterales bacterium | reverse complement strand
GCTTAACAAATTGTTTAGCAAGTTTTTCAACTTCAGGAATTACGGTGTAATCGCTGCCTTTGCTGGCAAAATCACAAAGATTTGTTGCTGCACCAAAACCGCCTGGAAAAATAATAGCATCAAAATGATTGGCATCAGCTTCAGTAATATCAGTCTTCTCTCTCTCAGTCAGCACCACCATTTCAGACTTAAACATTTTAGAATTCTTTTTTGGACAATAAAATTGAGAAAGCAATTGTATAAATATTTAAAATACGATACATAAAATAAATGACTAGTTTTGATTTTTTTTAGATTTTTTTGACCTCAAACGTTATTTATAGGTGGATGGGGTACGGAATTTAATTTTTTAGATTTTTTTCCTCAAACAGTCAAAAACGATCAAATTTGTATTCAAACAATCAAATTCGTATTCAAACGGTTACATTTGAATTTAAACGGATAAATCAGAAGGCGACACCTCACTACCGCCCTCCAGCCCCAGTGATGGACGATACCGCCCG
>JBNKYI010000678.1:0-503 GCA_050300815.1 Fibrobacterales bacterium | reverse complement strand
CCACCAATATATCCGTGACTCTCCATCTCCGTAATCATGGTTTAGCCATGTTGGCATGTATAACTCCACTTCAGAATATGCGTCCACCGCCAGTATATTGAAGCCATTTGAAAAGAAGTTTTTGAAGAAGTGATTTTCTCCTCAAATATCATAGAAACCCACGAGTCCTCAAGAGATGGAGCATGAAAAAAAAGAAAAAAGAAAAGCTCCAAGAGTCTCTTCAAATAAAAGGGGAAGTCAATATTTTGAGAGGAGAAAAACACTTCAACTTCAAAAACTCTTTTTGATGTGATTCCATTTTCTCCCCCTCCATCATACCATTTTAAAAACCCTTTCCAAAATCATTGAGAAATTTTTCTTAACTCTTTTTGGACCATCCCTTAGCTTGGCAATATACATAACTTGAGTTGTACCCTTCCTCTTTACCCATGAGCTCCACATATTTAGCCTTTAGAGGGTAGGATGAGAAAGAACATTTGTTGAGCCGAGGTGAGGAACCACAT
>JBNKYI010000677.1:0-475 GCA_050300815.1 Fibrobacterales bacterium | reverse complement strand
AGTGCTTTTTGTCTTGCATTTTGTGTATTTTACCTTTCGTTTGCATTTTCCTCACACTCACCTAAATTACTTGCTTCACATGTTATACTAGCTTGTATTTGCTTAATTATGTTTATCACTGTGCTAGGATGAGTAGTAATGAGATGTGAACTATTTTGCTAAGACCATGCTAGATAACTTGTGAAGTTTGCACTCTTGAGCATATGTTAAAACTTGACAACTCAACTAATTGCTCTTGTTCACCATTGGTATAAGTGCTTTTGTCTTGATTGAGACTTGCTGTGCGACTTGTTGGACAAGTCTTGGCTGGAGCACCCTCACTTTGAGTGGTGAAATCAATTGCCAAATGTTTAGCTCATGATGTGATTTTGGAGAGGTGTGTGCCTTTTGTGCCACAAAGGCACACTCTTTTGTCTCGTGCTTTAAACTTGCCTAAAATTCAGTTTGTATTCTGTGCTTAATGATAGATTCCAAT
>JBNKYI010000676.1:0-506 GCA_050300815.1 Fibrobacterales bacterium | reverse complement strand
AATGGATGACATTATTCTGAATGGTCAGGTTCTGATAGATAAACTCAGCAGGGTATTCATTATTCGCCCAGATACCACCAACCTTAGCCGCTGCCAGATAAACCTGATCAAACCTATGCTCATTAAAGAAACGGGCAACATCAGCCTGCGAAAGCAGATCCAGTTCATCACGGGAAGCGGTAAAAACCTCAACAGAATCATCAGCCGCCAGCTGACGACAGATAGCAGAACCCACCATGCCGTTATGGCCCGCTACAAACACTTTAGTCATTTAAAACCCCTAACAAAACCATAAATGCATAGACAGAAAATGTTTACCACCGTACCCAAAGGGCATGCTAAGGACACATAGACCACCGAGAAAAAGCAAAGTCGATGGTAAGAATTAAACCTTTCTATGTATTCTCAGTGCTAAAACGCCCTTACACTCAAGACTTTCTTAGTGCTCCAGAGTAACGCTGACGTCATAGCCGTGTTTTTTAAGCAGGGCATGTTGCTTAGCTTTA
>JBNKYI010000675.1:0-508 GCA_050300815.1 Fibrobacterales bacterium | reverse complement strand
GAATTTTATCATAAAATATTGATGGGTCCTAGAGGGTACCTAGGATGACATTTCTATGATGATGGCATATGTACAATTTTGTTTCCTCATAGTTTAAAGACTATCGTCACAGATTGATTTTAGTTCCCATGACAATTTTTGAATCGTAAGATTTGAAACTACCTAATAGTGAGGCAAAAAAAATTGTCATAAATTGACACAAAAAATCGTCACAGATTGATTTTAGGTCCCATGACAATTTTTGAATCCCCATGACAATTTTTGAATCGTAAGATTTGAAACTACCTAATAGTGAGGCAAAAAAAATTGTCATAAATTGACACTGAAAAATCGTCACAGATTGATTTTAGGTCCCATGACAATTTTTGAATCGTAAGATTTGAAACTACCTAATAGTGAGGCAAAAAAAATTGTCATAAATTGACATAAAAAATCGTCACAGATTAATTTTAGGTCCTATGACGAATCAAGTATCATCACAATTTAAAATGAGAAATCATCACAGATT
>JBNKYI010000674.1:0-509 GCA_050300815.1 Fibrobacterales bacterium | reverse complement strand
ACAGAAGTCTGTTCTGTTATGGCGGTGTTATCTAGCTTATGAGGCAGAGATAGCCTGTAATGCTTCTGCAGCACGTCGTGTGTTCTTCAGAGCAATACACGCATGTCCATGGTATGGCGCTAACAAATAATTTTTTGTTTTGATTTTGGTCTGTTTATTAGACTGCTGCCTTCGGCAGCTTCTGCTAATTGTAGGTTATGCAGTCAAATTGACACAAGCATCTATTATTTTATTATCATGCCATTTGTTTGTACCTTCTAATAATGAACTACAGTTGATGCTCCCATTTTCACCCAGCTATATCCATTCAAGTGCCTTATGCTCTTGCCAATAAAAATCCTCTGTATTGAAAATGTTTTTGTTTTGTCTGTAACCACATTGCGTGTAAGATTTAGCATGAAGAAGAGATTTATTATTCTTATATCCATCTTTTGAGCAGGAGATCAATGAAAAAAATCATGTTTGTGGACTTCAGAAACTGCTTAATGGAGATAAAGACTGCAAATGCA
>JBNKYI010000673.1:0-509 GCA_050300815.1 Fibrobacterales bacterium | reverse complement strand
CGTCCCCACGACGTCCTAGAGCCTGTGACGCCATCGAACCCACGTCCTCCCCGAGCCCGCAATGCTACATGTATATTTCTCTTTGTCATTTTGTGCCTACAAATCCTGATTTTGATATGTTACATTGCCACATTGCTTTGATATGCTACATTGCTTTTGTTCTACTGCATTGCTTTGATATACTACTTTGCCACATTGCTTTGATATGCTACATTTCCTTTAACATGTCACATTGCTCTGAGATGCTACATTGCCACATTGCTTTGATATGCTACATTGCTTTTGATATGTTGCATTTCTTTGATATGCTAAATTGCCACATTGCTTTGATATGCTACATTTTTTTTGTTCAGCTGCATTGCTTTGATATGCTATATTGCCACATTGCTTTGATATGCTACACATTGCTACATTGCTTTTATTCTGCTACATTTTGATCTATATGAATGCATACATTGCTCAATGACGAAAGTAGGCTAAGTGAGATGAGGGTGGCAACATGGACCAAC
>JBNKYI010000672.1:0-510 GCA_050300815.1 Fibrobacterales bacterium | reverse complement strand
GCACTCCTCTTATGAAAATGGTTATTGTCATTCATAGTGGAGATTTTAATGTGAAGTTTTATGATATTAATTATTTTATCGCATCATATTTAATAATGATATGACACTATATTTATGAAGAAAAAGATGAAATCAGTTTTATGGGGATAAAACTAGTCCAACTCATTTTCAATGTCTTGGAAACTGTGAAACTAATATTGTGAGTGATTTCATTTTATTGTAGACTCTCTCTTGGTTATTTAGTTAATAAATTTTGTAACAATTAAATGCAGTGACTAGTGTAGAAAACTGTGATATAAAACTGTCCACTAAAAATATTGTTTTATTTATATTTTTATCTCTATATTTAATAGCAAAATATATCATTCTATCTCAACAAAATTTCACAAATTCAATATAAATAAGTCATGATTATACTTACTTGATATTTTTTTGCTTCACATAAAATTTGTATGGGGCTGATAAACGCATAAATTGTACAATTTTTTGCTGGAAAGACAAATCAAATAT
>JBNKYI010000671.1:0-511 GCA_050300815.1 Fibrobacterales bacterium | reverse complement strand
CTAGTAATATAAAACAGAGAAATATAAACATTGGAAATCAAAAGATTATGTTGGACCTTTTTTATAGATGTGGTAAATTTATAAGTATACATATATCACTTTATTTTTTTCTTTGCTAAATGTGATAATTAATTTATAAGCCTTGAGAGCTCATCCTCTATACTTATATAATGATAACCCATTATAAGTTACTTAGTGCAATTCTCTTGACATGCAAGGTGTCTACATCATCCACCAATTGTCAACTGCCACATCATCCAACAATTGACAAATCACCACTACATCATGCCACATAATCTTGCATAGTATAAAAAATTTAAAATGATTAATCTCACTCATGATATCCATTTTAAATTCTGTTTTCACCATTGTGTTCTAATCGATGAGATGAATAAAATTATATAACACTTGTATATGTTTTGAAGAATTTTTAAATTAACTTAATTTGCTCTACACATATAGAATGAACATATATGCATGCTTGATTACCCAAAAAAAACATCAGAAAATT
>JBNKYI010000670.1:0-512 GCA_050300815.1 Fibrobacterales bacterium | reverse complement strand
ATTTCAATAAACTTGCTCACTTGATTACCTATCTGGAAAATGTGGACTGTAAGAGCATGTTCAACCAAGGTCCTAAATAAGATACTATCTTGAAATATAGTGTTTAAGCTTATAAAACAACCTTCCACAAATGTCCTATTTTTACAAAAAAAATTGTCAAATGATTATAGGCTAGGGCTCAGCCTCCCTGGTCCTAAATATATTACCTCACCTATTGTGGGCCCTATCCTCATTTTTCACATCATTGTCAATCTTTTATTTTTTAATAATATAATTTTTTTAATAATATAATTTATTGAGAAGTATGTTTGATAATAAATATAAAAATCATAAGTACGCAAATTATCTTACCTTGGCCGGATCTGGTTTAATGATTTTGTTCGGATTTTTTGAATTATTAGGGGTTTCATTAAGTTTTAAATCAAATTTTTTCATGGATATATTACTTATAATCGTTGGATTATTTTTATTAGGAATTGAATTAAATGATGAAAGGATTCCACTTAGATATA
>JBNKYI010000669.1:0-512 GCA_050300815.1 Fibrobacterales bacterium | reverse complement strand
TAGATCATATTGACAATAGGACAAGCATCATTCATCTCAGACATTCATCAACAACATATTTAGGCATAATGAACATAAACTCATAATTAATCAAAATATTGGTTCAAATAGTTATTACAAGACTTAACACCAAGGTTCACAGAATACACTTTGTCCTCAAGTCCACTGATACAAGAAACAGAAAAGATAGATAAAAATTCTGCTGGGCAAAACCAGACAGTCTGATTTTTTTAGATAGAATAGAACTGAACACAAAAGAGCTAGGACTTCAAGCTTTAATTGATATTTCTCCCCCTTTGTCATTAAGCACCAATAAGATGTGAGGACGTCTTCAAGAGGCATCACTCATCGTCATCGTCTTCTTCTTCTCCTTCTTCACCTTCATTTTCGTGAGTTTGAGCCGGAGGAGGGGAATCAAATGGAGGTGGGTGAGAGGATGATGCACCGGGCATGCCACCATAGCCAAAGCTGAAGCTACTGAACCTAGCATCTCCATACCACTACTGCACCAG
>JBNKYI010000668.1:0-513 GCA_050300815.1 Fibrobacterales bacterium | reverse complement strand
TGTGTGCGAGGATTCGTCGTGCGCCGCGTAAACTCAAGCGTTAGCTTGGTGAGAGAATTCGTGGAAGGTTGTTTTTTTTGTAGTCGTTGCTTGACGTTCCTGCTCCAATCGAACCTGGGGCGTCTTTGTTGAGGTTTCGGCGGGCATCTGTTGCCTCACTCGTGGGTGAGGCCAGCAGCGTTCTGTCGCTGGCAACCTTTATTGAAAAGTCTTCGCTCAGACGGTAGCAAGCTTATCGGTGTTAAACCCAACGGTTTGAATCTTTGCTTGAGGTTGGGGTTGGAGTTGGGGCAATTGGGATCAAGTCGGTTTCATCCGTAGGGTGAGGTCGGTCAGCAAAAGGCGTAGTCTAGGCCAGGCCAAGCTAACCAATCGCTCAACGCGACCGCCGAAGCTGGGCTCGATTTCAGCGAGTGCCCGATTGGGGCTGGTGTTGCTGGTCAAGTTGTTGTACAATCGAGGTGTGTTCGCTGGCGGTGTGATGTCTCATGCAGGGCATCACATTTGGTTGTT
>JBNKYI010000667.1:0-513 GCA_050300815.1 Fibrobacterales bacterium | reverse complement strand
GAGATGATCCTATGACATTACTGTCTTTCTCTAAGTCAACCAGCTCCACTACCACCACATCACTGTCACCTTGCTGCTCATCATCATGTAAGAACAATGGCCTTTTCCTCTTGTTTTTTGCAATGGGAAATTTTGATTGTATTATTGTATCCGATATTCCATGACAATCAAAATAAAAGATCTCCCCCCTCCCACAAAATTTAAGGCGGAAACAAGATGTGTTCTTCATACATATCAGACATGTCAGAATTCTATTGCAACTCCATCCTGAAAAAATATTGTAGGCCTTAAAATCGTGGACCGACCACATATCAACTCGCAAGTTCAATCTTTGCTTCTGGTCATAGTCATATGCTTCGACTCCTTCCCATAATTATTTTAACTCATCAATTAAGGGCTTCAACATCACATTAGATGTGTTCCAGGGTGGTCTAGACCAGGTATGATGAGACACAGGAACATATATTCATATTTCATGCAAAGAGAAGGTAAAAGGTTGTACGGAATAGCAAA
>JBNKYI010000666.1:0-515 GCA_050300815.1 Fibrobacterales bacterium | reverse complement strand
AAATGATTGAGCTGCCTCACACGCTGTTACAACGAGGAATAACTGAGTATTGTAGCATCGCAAATCGACGAGCACCCTAGCAATAGAAAACGCTAGAGTACTGTAGCAATGAAAAACGATCGAGTACTGTAACATCAAAAAATGACTCGCGACCGAGCTCGGTCATTTTGCAAAATGACTGAGCTTCCTCACGTGCTGTTATAATGAGGAATGACTGAGTACTATAGCATCGCAAATGATCGAGTACTGTAGCAATGAAAAATGACTAAGCACTGTTGTAAATGAGGAATGACTGAGACTGTAGCAACATGGAATGGCTGAGCACGGTAACAATGAGAAATAAATGAACAATGCAGCAATGGCTGGCAAAATAAAAAAAATGATTGAGTACTAGTGCGGCACTGTAACAAAATGTTTGAGTTACTGCAGCAAATGTCTGAGGTACAGCAGAAAAATGTCTGAGTCACTATAACAAAATAACTGAGTTATTGTAGTAAAAATATCTGAGTCACTGT
>JBNKYI010000665.1:0-516 GCA_050300815.1 Fibrobacterales bacterium | reverse complement strand
GCTGCAGCACTGACCTTCAATGTGAACTTCAGAACCTGTATCAGATATATATTTCTAACTCTTTCCTAGAAAATTGCATCCTTCTGGTATACATCTTTGGTCCTTTGCTGCTATTTGATGAAGTTTTTCTTTTTCAGTCCTGAACAACCAAATGAGAGCCGAATAGCAGTGAAAAAGTCATTTAACTTCAGTTGTCTTAATGATCACTCCGAAAATTCAGTAAAAGTCAAAGTTTTACCTTCAGACCAAAGATGACCGCATCAGTGTTCAAGGATTCCACCATCCGAAGCTTCGACAACAGTCGAGGGCTTGAAATTGGATCTAGGGTTCGTTTCACAAACTTGAAACTGGCGCTTTGAGGGCTTGATTTTGGGTTCGCAAGTGGATTTATGGGCGGAGGTTCTGGAGCGCTACTCGAGTTCGGAGACTCGATTGGATCTGTTCTTAGAAAGTTTCGAAGTCAAGCGGAAGGCAGAATTAGGTCCAAATATCGACTCAGACTTGGATCGACGCTAT
>JBNKYI010000664.1:0-516 GCA_050300815.1 Fibrobacterales bacterium | reverse complement strand
GGTCATACTAGTTGAGAATAAGCCAAAAGAAATTAATGATAAAGAAAAGCAAAACAATGAAGATGAACAGTGGGAGATAAATGAAAAAATTCTATTAGATAGCTTCGAAGAAGAAGAAGAGTTTATCAATGAAGCAACTAAAGAAATATTTGATTATGATGCTTCAGAACAACTTAAGGATTTCATGAATTCTTTAGATGATGAAGGAATTCATAATCTAGATAATGCTACAGAAGCGATGGAAGTGGATTTTGGAAAATTAAAAAGAGCTAGATATGGTGAAAGTTCTGTAAAAAATGAAGGAGAGATGGAGAGACCATCTAGAGTATCTGGAAATTGGCCTCCAGAAAAAGAAGACTATCCATATAACTATATACTAGGTCAATATGAATACATGGGATAAAAAAGAAGAGAATTTGAAAAAAAACAATAAAATTTCAAAACCACAAAAGTGATGGTGCAATATTAAACTTAGTTGCACACGATCCGATTGACTGGCCCAATATAATAAGCATA
>JBNKYI010000663.1:0-516 GCA_050300815.1 Fibrobacterales bacterium | reverse complement strand
CATCCACAGGGTATTTTTGGTGATCGAGAGCGGAGATGACACTGCTCGAAGTGAATCTAGTGTCGATATCCAAATTGATTTGTGGAACAGACACCTAACTAATAATGATGTCTGAGTGTTTTCTGATGAAATTAAAGAACTGAGTTGCAAATTGCTCTTCATCATTATCTGTAGACTCTGCATTTTAATCGTGTTTTCCATATTTTTTGTACATATCGATGTCCTCTAAGAACCCTTTCTTCTACGATACAATTGAAGAGATAGCTTGTGTGCGACCTCAATGTTCTTCGGTCTTGAGTGCTACACTGAGTTGGTCTTTCTGGTGTTGTGGCTTGAATTTGCCAGTCTTCTCTTTAGTGGCAAGATATTTGGCATTTTTTATCACTCTGGTAATATTAGAGTTTGAAGTGACCAACTATCCTTTGTCATCTATATGGGACCGTCTCCGGATCTAGTTTCTCATGCGCAACGTGCAACCATCAAGGGGATCTGGTATCCCAGCCTCACAAATCTCTT
>JBNKYI010000662.1:0-519 GCA_050300815.1 Fibrobacterales bacterium | reverse complement strand
CTTGACCCTCCAATTTTGCATATAAACCCCTCCCCTTGCTCCAAATTATAAATCCTTTTCACCAGAGCCCTTGCAATTTTCTAAAGAAGCCCCCAACTCTTTCCAAATTCATATTTTAGCTCTAGAGACTTCCAAAATTCTAATTTTGCCCTCCAAACTTCTTTCCTCCATATCTTTTCAACCGTAACTCCGAATCAGGTGATTCTTGTGCCAAAATTCTCAGAATCATATCCTCTTTCTCATCAATCTGTTCATATGCTTATGATTGTTGCATTTATGTGATTGTATGCTTGAGCGTTAAGAGAATCGTTCCGGAGCCGATGTACGAAGACTTTCAAGAGCAAGTCTACGAGGATTTCAAGATGAAGTATACGAGGACTCTAATCTTTTCTTTTCAAAGCAATGAGGCAAGTCACCTTGAACATTTTGCACCTATAGTTATTTTTCTCTATCTATTCTGTAGAATTAGAACTGCATGATAGGAAGGTCTGTTTTGTGCTCCTATGTTAGTTTTTAACT
>JBNKYI010000661.1:0-520 GCA_050300815.1 Fibrobacterales bacterium | reverse complement strand
CAACCTAGGGTTAGCATTAGTCCAATAAAAAGAATTGCTATTTGATTTAATTTAGTCATCGTTGTTAAAACCTAATTAAAACTTTTTTCATTTTATAACCATTATTGAATAGTTCTGAAGCCGCCCCAGATACCACATGGGCATCTTCAGGTACAGGAAAGAAAAATCGGTGAGCATAATTGAAATACCTTGAATTACCTAAAGCATGCTTTATTCTGCGAGCAGCCATTACTACTAGAGGAGATTTCTAAAAATTGCTTTGTCCATAGAAAATTTTCGGATGAATGAATTTTTAGAAGTGCCCCGCAAAGAGTTAAAATTTCACGAACGCAAAATATAACTTCCGACGTTTTTTTACCTTTTTCTTTGATCAACAAGATAGGGAGAGTCTTCTGTGAAATATCTCTTAATTTCTTTACTTCTTTTAGCTTCTTGTATTATCGAAAAGCAAGAAGACTCAGATGAGCCAAAAAACAAAGCAGAAACTCCATCAAGTTCAGTTGAGCTACCAAACAATCTA
>JBNKYI010000660.1:0-521 GCA_050300815.1 Fibrobacterales bacterium | reverse complement strand
GTTCGCTCGTGAAAGAGGCGATTGGTCTTTCAATGGGCCTTTCTCAAAAAAGCCTCGCTACACATGATTCGCAACGAAAAACCCCCCCACCCGATGCCAGGAATGTCATCCGGAGACTTTAAAACACCGGCCTTGCAGGAAATCACAAACCCTAAAAACAACAGAACTCCTTACAAGCCTCTTAGAGGACACCCATAGCCGCACACCGAAGGGACTTTGCCCATGGTCATTGGCTTCCGGTTGGGTCCACGAAGACACACACGACCGTCGGCAATGAAAAGGACGCTGTTGGGGTGATCCACCTTAGTATTTAGCAAGAAATTTCAGAAGAATTCACACCTTTTCCAATGCGGGGTTGATGTATAGTTCTGCAAAGCTCTGCATAAGTTCCGAACAGTTCTGCATAGTTGTGAAAAGTTGCGAGAAGTTGTGAAAAGTTGTGAATTGGATTTTTTCCCCAAGATTTCTTTTGCCCCCACCGGGTGGGTGTGTGGGTTGGCAGGGTGACCTGCACCGCCAAG
>JBNKYI010000659.1:0-523 GCA_050300815.1 Fibrobacterales bacterium | reverse complement strand
TTTAAATTCAAACTAAAACTCAAGTTCAAGTTTAAATTCAAATTGAAGTTCATGTCTAAATTTAAATTCAAACTCAAGTTCAAGTTGAAATTCAAATTTCTCCAAAATTATTCCAAATCTTGCCCGAATTCAAACTCAAGTATAAGTTTAAAATCAAATTCAAACTTAAGCTGAAGTTGAAATTCAAATTTCCTTAAATTTATTACAAATCTTAACCACATTCAAACTCAAGTTCAAGTTTAAATCCAAATTCAAATTCAAACTCATGTAAAGTTTAAATTCAAATTTCTTGAAATTTCAAGATAAAATTTAAATTCAAACTCAAGTTCCAGTTTAAATTCAAACTCAAGTTGAAGTTTAAATTCAATTTTTTCCAAATTTATTCCAAATCTTGGTCGAATTCGAACTCAAATTGAAGTTTTAAAACAGTCAAACTCAAGTTCAAATTTGAATTCAAATTTCCTTGAGGGGCTGTTTGGATCCCCTGAATTAGGCTAAATTGAATCAAATTCTGGAATCTGAC
>JBNKYI010000658.1:0-523 GCA_050300815.1 Fibrobacterales bacterium | reverse complement strand
CATCACGTGCAAGATAGCAGATTGACCCCCCGATCTCATGCAGTGAAGGCACGAAGGATGAAGACCGTGTGGAGTCTTATGAGCCATCACCAGAGCGTGAGCTAGGGCCTCAGCTGGATGGGCCAAATGAGAACGCTCTCTTCACTCCACCTATCAATTTCTTCATCCTGCATAGCACTTGCAATAACAACACACAACACCAAGTACCTAGCACCCTAGGTGTTAGCGTTAGCGTTAGCCAAATGGGTGGAAGGAAATAAAGGATTGTGTAGAGAGTTTACAAGCAATGATGCTAGCAAGAAAACTTCCTTTCTTCAACACTAAGGCCCTTACTGTAAACTTAGCAAACTTGGAACTTGGAGAAGGATTCAGAGACTTTACCTGTGCTTGTGAGCTTGTGGGATGAAGGAAGTGGCTCCCCTTGGCAAGCCCTTTTATAGGGGCACCAAGGGGTCCCAGCCAACCATGGTAGGTTGCCGGGCAGCCAGCCCATGTGGCCAAAGTTCCTCCATTATGCACCAAA
>JBNKYI010000657.1:0-525 GCA_050300815.1 Fibrobacterales bacterium | reverse complement strand
TGTATAATTTTATACCGAGCTTAAACAACATGAGGAAGAACTATACCAAAGTTGAGTATTTTTCTAAGCTTATTTTATTTATTACCATTTATTTACTGCTGGACTAGGAATTATATCATAATAATAATTTTATGTAGAAAACAATTATGAGCAATTTTGTACAAGCTACTAAGTAGGAAGTGTACATGCATGCAAAGTTTGAATACCTAGATATTTATAGATTTTTGTAATTAAACACTTCAAGATTTGATTTCTTGAAATTTTCTACAAGGCAATAATGCACAAATAAGGATTTGGTCAAGCCTATTGTTGAGATCTGCTCAAGAGGATTCTAAAGAAATTTACTTTGTATTTTTCTGATGTTTATATTATTTTCCACAACATTTTGAATTTTTGAAATAATTTTGAAATTTTAATTAAATGAACGGAATTGGAAAGGATTAACCGGCGTTGTGGGCCAGATTCGGCCCACGGCCTCAGCTTCCCAAGGCCGCCGGCCTATGGCACGCTGCAGGCCCTAAGGTC
>JBNKYI010000656.1:0-527 GCA_050300815.1 Fibrobacterales bacterium | reverse complement strand
ATTACATGGTAGATCGAGGTAAAAAACATGGAACAAGACAAGTTCAAAACCCCAACTTCTCTTCGACTTGATGTTCCACCTCAGTGTACACCTGCGTCATCAAATACCTCAGAGGTACTATTTTCAATGAGACTAGTTGATAAATCCACATGTTACTGTGGAAAGAGTAATACACAGAAAATTAAATATCGTATTAAAAGATGAGATATTAGATAGTTTTTAGCTAAATTTGACTTAAGATGGAAGATACTTGATACAAATATGATTAGATTAGAAAAAATTAATACATATAATTAGGGAAAAAATAAATTTGCATGTACTACATTTTTATTTCTCTACGGTTGAAGGACTATTTCAGAAAAAATATATTTTCTAGAGTTTTTAGAAATATTTTTTAATGGAGAAAGGTGATGTGGCATGCTTGCATGGTAAAAGAATTCACCATTAATGACCCTTAGTGAGTTATAATACATTTTCTAGAGTTTTTGAATTATTTTTAAATGGAGAAATGTGACGTGGGGTGAGAT
>JBNKYI010000655.1:0-527 GCA_050300815.1 Fibrobacterales bacterium | reverse complement strand
TTTCAAAATTGAATTTTTTTCTCTCTCGGTCAGATTTGTAAATTGTCAAAACTAACCTTCCCAAACTCCAAAAGTTACTAAATTTTATGGGGCAACAGAATAACTAAAAGGGAACAAGTTTTCTTTTGGTGTCAAATTCAAATTCCAAATGGATTTTGAATTACAAACTCAGGAAGTGAAAAAAATTGAATTTGATTTGAATTTTTAGGGGCAACAAACCTTTGGGGAAAATATGAATAATTCACCAAAATTCTATCTTGACATGATCTTCATGAATGTGAATTTAGATGGCCATACTTGTATGCCAAAATTTGGAGTTCCTTTACATGTGCGTTTGACTTGGCTTGGAAAATTAATTAGAAATATTTGAAATTTCAAATTCAAACTCAAACTCTAATTATACTTTGCAAACACTGTAGATACATGGTGATGGTACTATAGAGATATTGTAGCTGCTATAGGGACAATAGGGGTGTCATAGCCTACTCCTTTTGATGCAATAACTTGAGTTAGTTTTGCTTGGCTGC
>JBNKYI010000654.1:0-528 GCA_050300815.1 Fibrobacterales bacterium | reverse complement strand
GCCACGGGGGCTACTACCGAAGTTGAACCCTCGGGCGTCAAAGAAATTCCCGAGGCTCAAACTCAAGCCAATGCCCCGCAGGAAGATGCTGAAGCTGACAAGGAAACTGAAAGAGCTGAGGTGTGAGGGAGTGGGGTTAAATGCCTTTGAGCGCATGTTTTGTAAAGTTATTTTAGCCCATCTGAGGCACTGCACATTATGTGAAATGAACAAGTTTTTCTGTGAATATCCTTCATGGTATTAATATTTTTATTGCACTTGTTCATGTGAATTATTTAGTTTTTCTTCAAAATTAAATAATGGAACAGCCTTACCTTTTGACTTAGGCAGTATTGGGCTTGATATACCTACTTTAAGTTCAGGTCTTGCACTTGGTGCTTCAATTTCTTTTTTAAATCCTACTTTCTTTGTATCTTCCAAATCCATTCCTTTCAAAGTGTTTTTCATTTCTTTTAATGTTTCACTGATAACTTTATTGTCAATAAATCCTGACCAAAGGTTGTCGAATCTTTCAATAAGTTTATTTAC
>JBNKYI010000653.1:0-528 GCA_050300815.1 Fibrobacterales bacterium | reverse complement strand
TCGATCATTTTTCAAAAATAGAATAAACATAACTATTATAAATATAAACATATGCAAATATAGAATAAATTAAGTTAATTTAAAAATTCTATAAGACATATGTAAGTGGAATCTTGTTTGGTTCATCTCATCCTAAAGAACACAACGGTAAAAACGGAATTTAAAATATATTGCAAATATAAACATATGTAAAAATACATCAAATTAAGTTAATTTAATAATTCTTCAAAATATATGTAACTGGGATATTGTTTTGTTAATCTCGTCGCGTAGAACACAATGGTGAAAATGAAATTTAAAATGGATTGTAAATATAGAGCAAATTAAGTTGATTTAAAATTTCTTCAAAACATATGCAAATGTAATCCTGTTTTATTCATCTCGTCACGTAGAACACAACAGTGAAAATAAAATTTAAAATAGATATCATATAAGTGATATTAATCATTTTAAAGTTTTTATAAATTGCACTAAATGAATTGATGAGTTGGATGCTAAAGTGGATGTTGAGTGGATAGTTTGCATGTC
>JBNKYI010000652.1:0-529 GCA_050300815.1 Fibrobacterales bacterium | reverse complement strand
AAACTAGGAGCTAATCTTGATGTAAGCCCCTTACCTAATCTTGTAGTAATTGTTAATCAATATGAGATTAGTGCCCAGAGCATTTCTTTTCCTTTTCTAGAACTCTGAACTGTTTTCCATTTTAAGTTCTTACATTTTAAAGGTTGTGAGATACTTTCATTTGAATAATCTGCTTGTGGTGTTCCTGTTAGACATTTCTTTAGTAACACAAAATCAGTTGTTATTTTCAGGTGGATGACCCAATCAAGTATCTAAACTTCTTCCTTGAAGATGATGATGAACTTGAGCAAATAAAAACGGTATTATTGCAAACTATGCTACATATTGACTAGGATGATATTCCCCCTATTCCTATTGGAAAACCAGGTTGTGCTTATAAATTTGATTTTGAAACTCAACACCAGGAGTACAAGGAAGGTAAGATGATGACTGGTGAAGTGAAGTAGAGACTTATAGCAGTTCTATCTGAGATGGTTGCTTGGCATCAAGGAGCTCAAGCCCAAGTTACTAAGGTGGTATGCAACTTATT
>JBNKYI010000651.1:0-530 GCA_050300815.1 Fibrobacterales bacterium | reverse complement strand
CTTGTGAGCCATTGAGTCCTACATGTAGGCAACCATAGATTTTATTAATAAAATTTTCATAGTGATGCTGTAATAAGTGCATTAACCCCGAAGAAAAAGCACATGGAAATTATCCATTTTTGTCCAGCCAAATTTGAAAATGGCTTAACAAAAAGAATAAACCTAGGTATAATTTATGCTCAATAAGGCCAACTAGAAAAATGGTCGAATGAAAATGACTTATATGCTTTGTTGCACATATAGATGATTCATGCTCGTATTAAGCCCAATTTTAGAAAATGGATTAATTAAGATGAATCAAACCTCTTGTTATATTATATGTAATCATACTGCTGGATCATAAGCCAAATTTTTAAAATTAGCTTAAATGATGGCACAAGTGAATATTCTGACTATAGCAAACAAAATTCTTATGACTTTTGGGCCAATTGTTTTAAGATGGCCTGAACAAAAGAAATTTTGGACAGCGTGTTACAGATGAATTTCGGAACTTATTCGACCAAAATTTTAAAATTAGCTAAATAGTGAAT
>JBNKYI010000650.1:0-530 GCA_050300815.1 Fibrobacterales bacterium | reverse complement strand
TGCCACTAGGCTTATGGATTTTGGAGCAAGCCTGTATCCAGTATTGTCAATGGCGCGATACATTAAAACAAAGTATCCGAATAAGCGTAAACTTGTCCGCAAAACAGTTGCGGGCAGAAGGCTTTGTTGGGCAGGTAAGGTTTTTGCTGAGTAAGTATGAAATAGCGAAAGATGAACTAGTATTGGAAATTACAGAATCTACTGCAATGGCAAATATCGATGAAGCAATAGCCATTTTAAGTGCTATTAGAGACCTGGGTGTGCGCCTCGCAATTGATGATTTTGGTACGGGTTATTCGTCTCTTGCCTATTTAAAACAATTGCCCATTGTGGCGCTGAAAATAGATCGAACATTCGTTAGCGATCTGGAAGCTATGAATGGTAACGACAAGATTTGTATGGCGACTCTGGCACTTGCGCACAGTTTGGGTCTGGAAGTTGTTGCCGAAGGCGTTGAAACGGCTTATCAAAAAGATTTTATGGCCAGTCACGGTTGCGAGTATTTGCAAGGTTATTATTTTAGTAAGCCA
>JBNKYI010000649.1:0-530 GCA_050300815.1 Fibrobacterales bacterium | reverse complement strand
GCCAAGGGCATGCGGGGTAGATGGGCTGGCTGAGCGGGGCGGTGGCCTACGAACAAGGTGGGCTAGCTCGGGTGAGCTGGGTTGGTTGGGCCGGATTGCTGGAGAGGATTCTAGCATATTTTGCTTTTTGAATTTCAAGGATTTTCGGAATTTGAGAGAACTTGGAGAAATTACAAGGAGTTTTAGAAGGAATTTGGACATGGGGATTCTTCCTAAATTCTTCTAGGCTTCTCAAGGATTTGTAGAAAATACAATATGTTATACCATGAATGCAACCCTAGGCCAAATCAAAATGAGAAAATATTTTCCTTTGGCTAATTTTTCCAAAAAATGCAAACTAATTCACTTCTAGTTTGGCAAAGTTTTATGATGCAAAAAGGTGGGTGTTACAGTGAAACAAACAAGTAAAAGGGAATCAAAGAATAGTTATATGCATGTCTCTCTTACCATGCTAGAATATGAGCCTGATGAAGTGTAGCATGTAACTTAATGATTATCAATGTCACAAAGTTGTTAACTTCTTATTTGCT
>JBNKYI010000648.1:0-531 GCA_050300815.1 Fibrobacterales bacterium | reverse complement strand
TGCCGAATGGCAGCTGGTTGCCAGTCAGAAAGATGTCTGCCTCAGTGGCGCTGCTAATTGCGGCGGTCAGGACGTACGCAAAACGCCGGGCTATGGGGTTGTTAATATGCATGCTCAGTATGAGTTTGAGAGTGGTTTAAGCCTGAGCGCCGGTGTGGATAACCTGATGGATAAAGCTTACACCGTGCATGAAAGCCGGGGAGATGTGACTACCGGCACTAGCTATCAGGTGACTGAACCGGGCCGCAGCGCCTGGATTCGGGTGACACAGTCGTTCTGATTGTTTTGGATTTTCCCTTTAGTATTGCCGGGTCTTTTGACCCGGCTTTTTTATATCTTTGTTTTAGTAAGAGCGCTTTTATCACAGTACCCAAAGGGCATGCTAAGGACATAGAGGTTTAGAGAGAAGGGCTTTTGGTAAGAGCGGTTCACCACAGAGGACACTGAGAAGAGCTTTTGGTAAGAGCGGTTCACCGCAGAGGACACAGAGGACACTGAGAAGAGCTTTTGGTAAGAGCGGTTCACCACAGA
>JBNKYI010000647.1:0-531 GCA_050300815.1 Fibrobacterales bacterium | reverse complement strand
CTCTAGTTGAGATGGCTAGGACGATGCTCGATGAGCATAGGACTCCTAGGCGCTTTTGGGCCGATGCTATTAGCACCGCTTGCTATGTTTCTAATCGGATCTTCTTGCGCTCGATTTTGCTCTTGACCCCCTTTGAGCTTTGATTTGGTCAAAAGTCTTCTGTCTCTCACTTCAGACCTTTTGGATGCAAATGCTTTGTTCTGAAACGTGGTAATCTTGACAAGTTTGAGTCTCGCTCTTTTGATGGCATTTTGCTTGGATACACCCCTCATGGCAGATCCTATGGAGTTTATAACTTTGAGAATTAATTTAATAATTTAGAAAAAATGTTTTGCCTAAATAAATTTGAATCCACTTCTAAAATCTAAAGAAGGTTTATTCTACTAAGAAAAAGTTTTAGAATTTAGTGAATTTTAGTCACATTCCGAAATTTGAAATTTTTGTGTGTGACAACGAGGGAAGACTTAACAACCAAGCAAAGCAAGTCAAGATGTCAGCGTCACAGAAAACCGTCCCAGGCTTCAACCACGT
>JBNKYI010000646.1:0-526 GCA_050300815.1 Fibrobacterales bacterium | reverse complement strand
CGGATTTCTGCATCCAAAGTTGGTTCGACTTTCATTGCGACTGTCGTATCGTTTACAATCGCGAGATTAAGGTACTTGATTTCTTTGTGCAATTCTGGTCGTATCCTCTTGGCAAATGTTGCATTGCAATGCTTCTTACGGCTGAGTGCATCGGCTACCACGTTAGCTGTCACATCCAGAAATTTCCATTTTGAAATGTGAACTATTTTCCTCAATAAATTTAAACTTTCAAAAGGATTTCATTCGATTTAAGTTAAAATGATTTTATTTGTATTTCAATGAGTTCAAAGAATCGAAATATTTAAATGGTGTTCAAAATTTTCTTTTAAATTATTCATTTATTTGAGTTGTGAAAAATTTCAAACAAAAGTATTATCTCTATAGAGCTATTCAAAAGAATTTTATTCTCTCAACCTTCATTCAAAAGAATTTACAAAAAAATTATAAAATCCCTCCCTAATTTGACCCAAATCCCAACAATCATTCATTCCCTTCTCTCTGTTGCCATCCAGGTATTTCTATACCA
>JBNKYI010000645.1:0-536 GCA_050300815.1 Fibrobacterales bacterium | reverse complement strand
TCCGCCCGGCTGCGTGGATCCTGTGCAATGCCTGCTGGAATCAAGGTCGAACTCCTCCATCCTCTTCGTCTTGATGTGTGCTAGGAACTCCCAGCTCCTCATCGCCTTGCTTGCTTGCCAGCGACCAAGAGAGGATCCCGTCCAGCAGGTAGATTGGGAGAAAAGAGAGATTAGCGGCGGCTGGATGGTAGCTTTGATGGTGTCTGGTGGAAGTTAGGGCAGGCTTAGAGATAGAGAGGGGTGATGGGTCAGCAGATAGCATCCCACCTCACATTTGTTCTTTTTTCTTTTCTTTTCTTTTCTTTTCTTTTCTCTTTTCAATCTTTTTATATGTTGGATAAATCTACAAGATCTGTACCGCTTAGCAAAAAGCCTTGGCACGCTTAGGCACGCCTAAACTCTAGGTGATGGGCCACCGCTTGCCTAGCACTTAATTTTCTGTGGAAATAAATTGATGTTCCATGTTATGTGAACCGACCTCAACAGTTCATGAGCAGGTACAAGTCCATGGAAATGCAACTGATATTGGTAAGAAA
>JBNKYI010000644.1:0-538 GCA_050300815.1 Fibrobacterales bacterium | reverse complement strand
GACGTTCCTCCTAAAAAATGTCATAGAAGATATTTAGTGACGCACATTATATGACGTTTCAGAATGTCATAGAAGGTCAAATTTTTTGTAGTGCAATACTTCCTCCTGGAGAGATGACTGCGCCATTACTTAAACCATTCAAGTATAATGCCTTATACATAATAAGAAATCATCTACATGTTGATTTAAAATCTGAATATGTGATGGAAGAAGAACCACATGTACTTTGAGCTGCTCTTCAAACCCGTTATGAACAGCAAAAGGCTGTGATATTGCCTGAGGCAAATCATGACTAGACTATGCTAAGACTCCAGGATTTTAAATCCATTAGAGAATATAACCATGCTGTTCATAAAATATGTGCAATGTTGCATTTTTATGAGAAAGAACCTTCTGAAATAGATAAGATTGAAAAGACACTTTAAACTATGCTCCATTCAGACAGAATCTTACAACACCAATTCCATGCCAGAAATTAACAAAATTATTCAGATCTTATTCATGACCTCCTCCAAGCAGAAAAACATGATGAACTTAC
>JBNKYI010000643.1:0-538 GCA_050300815.1 Fibrobacterales bacterium | reverse complement strand
GAAAGATATGGGGCCCAAAGGCCCGTCAGTAAGAAACTATGTAGTTGATTTCTTAAAAACCGAGTTGGATAATTTCCTTCATAGAAACACAGCTATAGCTGAGCTTTTGATGAAAAAAATATTGGATTCAGAAAAAGAAAGAAAGGCTATTTCCGGAATTCAGAAATTGGCTAAAGAAAGAGCCAAAAAAGTTAGTTTGCACAATAAAAAGCTAAGAGACTGCAGAGTACATTATAATTCTACCAATGAAGATGCTCCAAACTCATCTATATTTATTACTGAGGGAGATTCGGCAAGCGGATCAATCACCAAAGCGCGTAATGTAAATACCCAGGCTGTTTTTAGTTTAAAAGGTAAGCCCTTAAATTCCTATGGGTTAACTCGTAAAGTGGTGTATGAAAACGAAGAATTTAATCTTTTGCAAGCTGCCCTAAATATTGAAGACGGACTTGAAACTCTGAGATATAACCACGTTATTATTGCTACTGATGCCGATGTGGACGGTATGCATATCAGGTTGTTGTTAATCACTTTCTTC
>JBNKYI010000642.1:0-540 GCA_050300815.1 Fibrobacterales bacterium | reverse complement strand
TGCAATTCTCTTGACATACAAGCTATCCACATTATCAACTGTCATATCAACCACCAATTTATATCTCTCATATGTAACCGGTCTACATCATCTTGCATAGTATAAAAACTTTAAAATAAATTTTCACTCATATGATATCCATTTTAAATTTTGTTTTCAATGATGTGTTCTACGCGACGAGATGAACAAAATTAGATATGCTTGCATATTTTTTGAAGAATTTATAAATTAACTTAATTTTCTCTATATTTGCATATGTTTATATTTGCAACAATACAAGAGTTATGAGACGCACGAGTTGGGTCGTGGACCAAATTTTTTTGTCGGGCCGAGTTTAGCACAGTGAGCAGTAAGTGAATTTTTTATATTCTTCTATGTTTTTAATTTTAGTGTTATTTTCTTTATACACATTTGATCTGTGTTTATTTTGAGCTAAAAAGGACCCATCATCATTCTATAATTTTAAATTTCATAATACAATCTCACAGCACCACACAGGGTTATCAACTAGTATGCTATATTTGTGCAAACACATGTACG
>JBNKYI010000641.1:0-542 GCA_050300815.1 Fibrobacterales bacterium | reverse complement strand
GCACCAGGAATACTCTAGAACTGACCCAAACACTGTGGAAGCCTCCAACCGACCACTATGAACCGACCATCTCAAGTTTGGACCCACTAGTCACGTAAATCCATTCGTGAATATAGAAATAGTTAGCTCATAGTTGTCCGACAGCCTCCCTGTCTATAAAAGGCCCCTGACCCTTCAGTTAGGAGGGACAAGAACATTTCCCCCTTTCTCTTAGCGAATACTTTGAGCTCTCAACTCACCCCATTGTAACACTATTCATGTTCTTCAATACAATAAAGCTGGACATAGGGCTACTACCTCATAGAAGGGGCCTGAACAAGAATAAATCAGTGTGCTTTGTAGTTTGTAGTTCACAAGACCACCTCAGAACAGAAACATGAGATCTTGACCATCCTATATCTTGTCAGTGCAAAAAACACTGACAACATCCAAAAATGGTTAGTCCATCATGGTTCTCACTCAATTATCAAAACCAACATACCTTTTGGAATTTCTATACTTCAATGGCCATGAAGCTTACAATGGGCAACCAAAAAGATAGC
>JBNKYI010000640.1:0-545 GCA_050300815.1 Fibrobacterales bacterium | reverse complement strand
TTGCCCTAAAAGAGAATGCCATCCATCGGCGCTCTAAGCCTGAGGATCCTAGTACAGAGTCCAACCCTCATCAGTTTGGACTTCCCACTGACAACCCTCATCGACATTGCCGGAAAGAGGAAGCAGTTCCTCACCTGCACACAAAAAAACAACTAGAGCAAAGCTTGAGCATCTAGATTAACTAGACATGCAAAGGCTTTAAACAAGACTAAATACTCATGTGCCTACTGGCATCTAGATTAAGTACTATTAAGCATGTTATTTAGCCCAATTAAGTTGATTAACTTGATCACATTTGCATCCTACTCTAAGCATGCAAAAGTATCCAAGCAATATTGATTAACAGAAGTCATGACTACCTAGTAGTCAATTTCATCCATATAGTTCTCATCACAATATTATAAAATTGATAATACTACATTTAAACATAGCGAACAAGCCATCACCCATGTCTGAGAGTGTCGCAAAGATTCGAATCAATAGCCAACCTTGTAAGGGTATAAAACTAACAATACGACACACGTAGGCTAGGAGGGCACCACGAG
>JBNKYI010000639.1:0-546 GCA_050300815.1 Fibrobacterales bacterium | reverse complement strand
GGAGACACACCCAATTGTGCATCTCAGATGACTTTGTAATGCGAGACATGATGATGAAGACGTGCGATCTGTGCGTCTCGGCTGTGTGTTTCTCACGTAGTGTTACTGCACTGATCATCGTCTCTATGTCTCTCAACATTGCATACCATCTCCTCTATGTTATGCACTTGAAACTCAATGTCGTCATCGGTTAACCCTAATATATCTCCCTCATTCGCATCATCATCATGATCTTCATTGACACCGGTAGGGACCTCCCTCTCGATATATGAATCTCTCACCTCTACTTCATTAAGTCCCTCCTCCCCATGTTTATTCCAACATCGATAATCCTCCATGAATCCATGCTAAATGAAATATGACATCAACACATCATCTGTACGATATCTCTTCTCATTCTTACAAGGTTTGCAAGGACACCAAAGATTTTCTCTAATGTTGTCCAACATATCTTTCTTCACAGAATCGATAAATGCATCTAACCCTTTGATATACTCATTACAAAGGTGTGGCTCATACAACCAACTTCGATATGACGACATCTAC
>JBNKYI010000638.1:0-546 GCA_050300815.1 Fibrobacterales bacterium | reverse complement strand
CTTAGTGATAGGGGTCCTTTGGAGCTTGCCGTGGTGATTGTGGAAGCCCGAAGGAGGTCTTGGTGACCTTGTACATGGTTTGAGCTCCACCATGCCGGAGATGGCGAACGGAGACTCTTAGTGAGCGCCCTCGTGTTGGTGACTTGGGAGGTGGTCGCAACTCTCGTCTTGGTGACTTGAGTGCCACAACGTGGATTAGTGGTAGTTGTCAAACTACCGATACCACGGGAAAAACCCGGTTGTCTCTTTGCCTCTCCTTTGCATTCAAGCATTTCATACTTGCAATTTGTATCTTTGCTTGTTATGCTTCTTACCATGCCTTGCCTTGCTTAGAGTAGTTTTACCTTCTTGTTTAACCAAGTTTGCGGTGAATTGGCCTTTGTAGGATTGCATAGGTTGAGTAGTTTTCATATTGCGTTTAGATTTTGAAAAATGCCCAATTCACCCCTCCCCTCTTGGTCCATCGATCCTTACAGCCGCCAAGGTATTTTTTCATTTTTTTATTTTAGGTAAATTAGGTATTGTTAATTTATTATTTAGGTAAAT
>JBNKYI010000637.1:0-547 GCA_050300815.1 Fibrobacterales bacterium | reverse complement strand
CAGCCCCCGTCCTACTCTCATCCACCAAAACTACATCATCTACAAATAGCATACACCAAGGGATACATGAAAGTGCATCTAGGCCCCTGTGTAGGTTTTGGAGGATTGATGACCAACGATTAGATATCTAACCTTGAGTTGAGAGTTTTGTAGTGTACAACATCCAAAAAGGCAATACATACGTTGAAATAAATTTCTATATGGGCATTAATGATGAAAAAGGAAAAAGTCATGAAGATTACGTAGAATTGAGGATTTTATATTTTATTTGAGTTCTAGGAGCTCCGTACTATCAAGGGGGATACATTGGGTGAGTTGGTGAAATACATAACATCAAAAATCTATCCTACCACCAAAAACTCCTGTCAAGCCAGACATATCCGCCCCCCTAGCTAGATTTCAGAGACTTTGGCCAAACATGTCCGGCCTCCAGGCCAGACATGTCCGGCCTCTCAGCCTTTTCCTTTGTTAACCAAGTATATCCGGTTTCTAGGCCAAATTCCAGAGGCAATTCCCAGACATGTCCGGTCCCCAGCCCAAACATGTC
>JBNKYI010000636.1:0-547 GCA_050300815.1 Fibrobacterales bacterium | reverse complement strand
TGGAATCTTCCTCAATGTTGTTGTTCCATTTATACTGACTAGCAATGCACCTTGGACACTGATCTTTGAATTTGTGTTCTTTTCTATATAAGATGCAATGATTTGAGCAAGCATGGATTTTTTCTTCACCCAATGTCAACACACAAATGATCTTGTTTGCTAGGTAGGTGCTGGTGGGCAAACTATTTGGTTTTGGCAATACCTTACTTAGCAATTCTAAGAGAGCCGAGAAACTATTGTCTGACCACCCATTGCTAAACTACAATTTTAGTAGTTCAAGTGTCATCCACAACACCGTGTGCTCCCTATGGCACCCTTTACACTCCTTGTAAAGAAGGTAAAAACTTCAACAACTAAATGCATTTACCTTCTAGAAACAAACCATTCAAGAAAAATGAAATCAAAATCTTCCCCCCTTATTTTTCAATTTTTTATGGCCATCGTACGGACAGACCAAGATTTTATATATTTTTCTCTCCTATTTCTAAATCGAGTACTTAAAAACTAATAATACTTCATTAAAAACTCCTTAAAACATGTACAAATT
>JBNKYI010000635.1:0-548 GCA_050300815.1 Fibrobacterales bacterium | reverse complement strand
CGCACGGCGGCGCAACGCGCGGCGGCGCTGCTCGGCGACGGGCGATGGCTCGACACCGGCGCACGGAGACGACGTATAACACCCTAATTTTCATAAGGATTTAAAACTTGCCAACTAATGCATTTCAACTAAATAATAACTTGATAGGATTGCATTTCATGGCATGCATATTTTTATTTCTAAGCCCTAGGTCGATCTCGATTTTTGAAAAGATTTACTTTCCGCTTCGAAATCTTTTTCTTCATCAATTTAAAAGTCTTCCGTTTAAAGTCTTGTGCTCCAAAATTCACTCAAGTCCCTATTCTTGCATTCCCAAATTCTATGCAATTTTCTGGGAATTTTTCCCCAAATATTTCTACCACAAGAATCCCTTTATTCAATTTCTAATCCTATTTTAATCCAAAAAATCAATTAAATTGATTTTTCTTTTACTTCCTTGGATTTCAGCCCGAGCAACGATTTTGGCCCGGCCTCCTTCCTTTTTCCGCCCGGCCCGTGTGATCTGCCACCGGCCCACTCCCCCTCCTCTCTTGGGCCGCCTCCTTCTC
>JBNKYI010000634.1:0-550 GCA_050300815.1 Fibrobacterales bacterium | reverse complement strand
GTGGACTTTGTGCTGGCCCATGTAATGAGTCCCGTTTGAGGATTAGGCTCGTTCTACAGCAGCTGAACTAACTTTTTCTTTCGTCTTTTTTCTTTTTGCGAAGCCAGCTGAACTTTTTTTCTTTTTTTTAAACACAGTACAAACGCATATACTCGTACACGTATGAGTACTCACCCATATGAATATACACACGCACATACTACCCTTATGAGTACCCCTGAAAGACTGGGCCGGCTTGATTTTGAGATTCACGAAGTCGGTCACCAAGAGCGCTTCGCTGTCGACGGGGACGTCACCTCCCACTGAAAGAATAATTAGTCGTAAATACAACACCATGTCAAATCTAGGATTTAAACCTGGGTGAGTTAGTTCCACCACTAGAAATCTAACCAGCTGGGCTAAGCCCACTCTGCAAATTTTCTTGTTTTCGTATGAATCAATCTTGGTTTTAAGGGCCTACCTTGTTTTTTTATGAAAAGTACGTTGTTTTATGATTTGGATATTGTGGATTCTGACTGGAATAGCTGGAAGCCACCTCTTTTTTTTTGAT
>JBNKYI010000633.1:0-549 GCA_050300815.1 Fibrobacterales bacterium | reverse complement strand
GATCTGGGTGCTAGGGTGAGTCTCATCATCTACCTCCATCCTTGGAGTAAATCCATGACTCTAGCCCCTTCGATTTGGTGGATTTCTCCCGATTCCCCCAAAAGTTAGGTTTTCGAGTTCATCCAAAATTGAAAGGGAAATCTTTGGATTTGGGAAAAAAACTCTTTGGGAATGTTGTTCCATTTATTGAGGTGACCCTTGTGTCCAAGTTTCATGATATATGGTGGACTATAACTCAAGATCCATTGTTGGGAGATTTGAGTTCGTGTTGAGAACACGTGTTGTTCTGTTCTGTTTTAATGTTCAGTATTTTCCGTTCAGTACTCTTCTATTCTTTGTGTTCAATATTTTTCTTGTTTTTTATGTGTGGAGGAGATGTTGACAGCTGAAGTTTTTGTTTTATGACAAAAGTTCAATTGTATTTCAAAAAATTACTAAAAATGGCAAAATGACTATACGACAACGAAATCCTGCTGTAGAAAAGAAGTCGCACCAGAACAATTAACGTGACTAGGCCCGATGGTCCTATGAGAACAGGCTACGTGTCAT
>JBNKYI010000632.1:0-551 GCA_050300815.1 Fibrobacterales bacterium | reverse complement strand
CCACTAATTTTTTTAGGCAATAAAAATATTTGTCCATCCAAGTCCACATATATTCGTATCATCAAAACTTCCGCTGTGCCCACGTATAAAATTTAAGTTCTTCTTTATTTTTATCTGCCATGAGAGTCCACCTTATCGGTCAGCCTTTATCATTATTTTTTGTTAGCCAATTTTTTTATTTGGTTAATCACATCTTAGTCATACCGCCATCTAGATCTTGTGGTAACCTTTTTTTGTCGGTTTTGTTTGTCGACTTGGCTATTCATTTTTTTATCTAGTGCACTTTGTCATTGTCTTCTTCGTAGCTTTAGTGACAACTTTGTTTGTTGTCTCTCCCTACTTGATCAAGGACATTCTTTTGATGCTATCATCTATCATCATCATCAAATAATCTTATTCCACTACTTCCCATTTGCGATAGTGCATCACATCATCTCTTCGGCTTGACTCGATGATCAGGACTTCATTCCATGACGACTTTGAAGAGTTAGATTTTGGATGTCATTTTTCTTTCCATGTAATAATTTTAGTTCATGTAATCTCCTTCAAAT
>JBNKYI010000631.1:0-551 GCA_050300815.1 Fibrobacterales bacterium | reverse complement strand
CATGCACAGCTTAATAGGGATAAGCTCTATCTCTATACCAAACCCACACTAAGAGTAGATCCTTAGTTTCAAATTTTAGCACTATTCAAATCATTATAACTAAAAGCTACCATTTAAACAAATCAAGCAAGAGTTGCAAACAAAAAATTATAGTAAAGCATGCCAATTCCATATTAAGCCATAATCCACGCCATTACGTTATCTACGTGATGACTGCCACAAACAAGTGGTTACTCATATCCGAGAGTCACCACACGCATCCCACGCTCAGTCCGTATATGGTCCCAGACCATACATATCTCACGTGGTCAACGCATAGCAACCTTTCGCATTGTCGTCAACAAAGTTGAGCAGGGCCACTCCGTCCGTGAAAAAGGGCTCCCGACACAATCCACATCACGACGGCCATCCGATCTATGGGTCCATACCCAGCTTCTCTCCCACAATATCCAAAAAGCAGTGGAAAAAAGTCAAGCTTCTGTTGACAACCGACTACTAGGCTTACCGAGCCCATATCACCGGCATGCGATCGGTACGTTCAATACTTGCTC
>JBNKYI010000630.1:0-552 GCA_050300815.1 Fibrobacterales bacterium | reverse complement strand
GGACAGCCACCTCCTGAGTCCAGAGTTCAGGCAAGGAGCCCGCAGTGAGCAGCCACTCCCCCTCCGGATCCCGCAGTCGTTAGGAGTCACCTGAGTCAGTAATAATGTGGTGTTAGTCATCGCTTGTTTTATGATTGATGTTGTGTTTGTGCGTGTTGTTGGGAGTCATGGGTTGCTTCGACACCTTGTCCACGGCCTCATCTTTTAAATAAAGATAAATAAATATCACATCATATCGTTTGGGGTTTCAAAATGATTCTAAAATACTTATATCTCTCTTACCAAAAATCTCTTAGATGGTGAACAAAAGGAACAATCTGTGCAATGGTCAGGCAAGCAATAGCCAAACTAACAACATCAACAACAACCCTCAGATAGAGCAACTCATAGCCACTTAGAATCAGCTCATGCAGGCTCTACTCCACACACTCAACCATCTGTCGTCGAACCCACAGGTTCACTAATAGCAGCCACCACCACCACCTCAGTCTAGACTTGGCAAATTTTTGAGGACTCACCCTACCACTTTCTCACAATCCAAGGACCCAATGG
>JBNKYI010000629.1:0-553 GCA_050300815.1 Fibrobacterales bacterium | reverse complement strand
CTAGAATTTGTGGCCCTTGAGTCACGACGGATAAGTCTTGCTGAGCATGGTCGCTCAAGCTTTTGCCTTTGTTGTTTTTAACTGTGTGTAGGTGAGGATGTTCGTCCTCCTTCCGGTGACATTGACGAGGGTTGTCAGTGGGAGGTTCAGACCGGTGAGGGCTGGGTTCTCTACTTAGACTCGCAGGTGTAGGTTGTCCAATGGAGCTCAGTCCCTTCTAGGGCAAAGGGCATGTGCTTGACGTGAGAGATAATCGCTTTCGCAAAACTCTGTTCAATCTTTTGAAGCACTCTTTTGGCTTCATCTTTTTTAAACTTAATACATGGCACTCAAACAGTAATAACTACTTTATAACTTAAATATCATGGTATTGTATGCTTATGTGTTGTGTTTGTGCATTCTTGCTTTGTCGAGAATCTCCTGATATAATCCTGGGAGATAAATCCCTCATTTCTGAGATGGTTCTGTCACAGTTGATTATCGGAGTAAGATTGGGGTAAAACACACACAAAAACATCTAAAAATCGCAACAACATTTTTATTGAGGAATGCT
>JBNKYI010000628.1:0-554 GCA_050300815.1 Fibrobacterales bacterium | reverse complement strand
TACTCTTTTCCCGAAAAAAGCAGAGGCGGTTAAAATTCAACAATGCAGACCCATTTGCCTCTTAAATGTGAGCTTCAAAATATTTACAAGGGTAGCTACTAATAGAATTACAGAGATAACAAAGAAAGTGATTAGCCCGACACAAACCGTCTTTTCACTGGGGAGGAATATTATGGAAGGAGTCATTATTTTGCATGAAATGATTCACGAAATGCATAGGAAGAAACATAGCGGAGTTAGAAGCAAGTCATCCACTTGTAGCCACAGCAAATAGTGGAGTAGTAGCAAATGGCGAAGATGCTAGTGGACTAGGAGCCGACTACTATGGCGCACTTAAAAAAAATCTTTGAGTACACATTCGGAGGCGTCAAAGAGCTGAAAGATGTGTTTTTGAATGTGATTGGTTTGATCTAGTCAATGACACCAGAGTGGATGATTTTTGTATGGTGGAAGTGAAGCACGAATCGCGCTATTCAGGCAACAATCTTTTATTTGCACATCAATCGCAGCAGGTGTACTACCTAAGTTATCCTCGCAAAAGCATGAAAAATTGG
>JBNKYI010000627.1:0-558 GCA_050300815.1 Fibrobacterales bacterium | reverse complement strand
ATGTTGGGCTCGGCAAATAGAATATGAAAAGTCTGATTGTAACTTCAGGATAACTCATAATATGATAACTTAAGGAATACGCTAGGATTATGATAATGAGTTTTTATGTTTTACAATTATAGTAGGGATCCAGCTAAACTCTATGAGGTGGTTCCCCGATTATAAATAGAGAGGATGGATCCACATCGAGGACATCTGAAAAATATCCCGGAGACAACCCGGAAAGATCCCGAAAGAAAGAGAGAAGAGTTAATCTCAATAGCATAATACATCAATACTGGACGTAGGGCTATTACTCCACGTGAGGGCCTGAACCAATCTAAAACCTCATGCCTTGTGTTCACATGAGATTGATCTCACCGACTTGCGTTCCCTCTGATCCTACTTCAAATATCTGATGACCAGACGTAGACAGTCCCCAAGTTAAGAAATCAAAGATGTATTTGTGTCCTCTCCTTGTTTTGTATATGTTCAATAGTTTAAGGTGATTTTTGTATGCTAAACGCTTGTCCTCTTATTTTGTTTGTTGTGTGATCATGCTTTTGCTCTTGTTTTTAG
>JBNKYI010000626.1:0-558 GCA_050300815.1 Fibrobacterales bacterium | reverse complement strand
GAAGTTGGCTGTCTTGGGCTGGGCTCAGAGTTAGATTGGGTTTCGGCCCAAGGCTATAGAAATGAATAGAAAAACCTTTTCCTTTTTCTGTTGCTTTTATAAAACAAACCAGATTTTGAATTTAAAAATAGATTTGAATTTTGAATGACTCCGACTGGCATAATAAAATACAAGAGCACTACATCACACAATAAAATATGTAGCAGCATAAATGCATCAAACATACTTATTTATTTAAATAATTAATTTCTGAGGATTATTTCTTTTGCAAAAAACAGGGTGTTACACTATGCCTTAATCAACTATTTTTATAAATAAAGTTTAGCTTAAATCATTTAGTTATCTCCTATCTCTGTGGATTTTCCACTATTGCTTTACCCCTGCTACCATTCGTTTGGGTATTCTTTCTCTCATCTATGCTCAAACTTTAGATAGCTAACACAAAGAACCGTGCTGCCAACAACAACACTAGGAACAATGGGGAGAACAACAACAATGATGTCAACCCACCACCCCCTCCGCCTACTCTTGAGCAAGTGCTGGCTATGCAAGCACAAA
>JBNKYI010000625.1:0-559 GCA_050300815.1 Fibrobacterales bacterium | reverse complement strand
GTAGCAGATACAATATTTCTACAATACCTCTACAGTGTATCTTGGTTTAAGTTTAAATTTGAATTCAAATCCTCTCTTGGAATATTAATAAACCAAGGTTCAATTGCCACTTGTAAAGAAACTTCAAAAATTTTAATACAAGTGAGTCAATCCAAATTAATAGTCTTGAAAACCATGTCAAAATAGATGTTTGGTGAATTTATGAGATTTTTTCCAAAATGTTTGAACCCCTTTAAAATTCATAAAAGATTCAAATTTGAATCTGTTCCAAAATTTATAGCATGAATTCTGTTGGGATTTTGAAGTTGATCCAGTTGGGAAATTTGTTCAGAATATTCAAATCTAAACACATGCAAAGTTTGAATATTTTTGGAACATGGGAAGGCATATGTTTGAATTTCAAAGTTTGGAGGATTTAAAATCAAAGAAAAAGTTTAAACGGGCCTAGGGCCACCTGTTAGTCGGCTCGGCCGTTATTACCGCGCCTGCCGGTTACCGCCCCCACGCGACGCGCTCACCGCACGCCGATCACTGCATTCTGCGCTGCAGCCACCGCCTA
>JBNKYI010000624.1:0-559 GCA_050300815.1 Fibrobacterales bacterium | reverse complement strand
TAATCTGAGAGCAAAAGAACATAAGTTAAAACTTGTGTTATACATTGTGCGGCTCTAAATTCACTTGCCATGTTGATCGGATTGCATATTGTTGTGACTTTACATAATTTGCTGAGAATTTGATTCCATGTCATGGATACTCATTTTTGGACTTATAGTAATGATGGTTTTTTATTCGAGAACTCAATAAACAATTCACTACCGATCACTAGCATACTGGAAAGAAAAACCCATATGCAATGCACTTCATTCGAATGGTTCTCATAAAAATAGCAAACAAAGAAAAGAAAAGAAAAGAAAAGAAAAGAAATGTTCTAAAAACCATCTTTTGATTATAGCTCATGGCGACAGAGAATGCGTTTGAGCACCATACTACTGCTAATGAAGAAGAGGCCGCCGTAGTGATGAATTGATAATCTGGTGACTCCGATAACAATGGATCCGATAATTGCGGATCCCATGAGAACCCCGAGGATGAACTCGGACACTTATTACAGAAGAGTGTTGCTCGAAAAGGTTCAGATGAATGAGACCCCGATTATATTCCTGAGAAAGAGGT
>JBNKYI010000623.1:0-560 GCA_050300815.1 Fibrobacterales bacterium | reverse complement strand
CAACCCACGGGAGCTTGCTGATGAACAGCCACACGGCACAAACGACACAGTAGTAGGGTTAACAAATTCGGTGAATTTTACCGAATTCGACAGATTCGGTCCCCACCGATTTTAAAATCGGTGGTTTTACTGTTCACGGATTTAAAATATTTTAAAAATAAAAAATATGTAAAAAAACTAGAATGAATTCTGAGCAGACTGGTGAAGATATTTTTCAAAAATGACATCGTTTAGTTTGTTAAAATTTAAATTTACTCAAATCTTCTTAATGGGCCAAAACAGTTTTTCAAAAATGACCGATTTTTTGAAAAATCGGCCGATAATTCGGTCAAACCGGCCGAATTTCACGTTTCAAAATTTTTCCTATTCCTCGCGCGGCTCAACTTCATTTCGGCCGAATTTTTCCGATTTTCGTTGATTTTTTCTGAATTTTGAAAATGCGACGGATTTGCTAGTGTTTGAATTATTTCCCTCCGCCGAATTTTGAAACACTGGTTATGATTACAGGCCCTGGGTCCACCTGGGGTGATACAGTACCCGCGACACTGTTCATGAGTGCT
>JBNKYI010000622.1:0-560 GCA_050300815.1 Fibrobacterales bacterium | reverse complement strand
GTTTTGTCATCTATGTTTTTTCTCTTGGCTAAGTTATCTCTTGTGAGAACTTTGTTGTTAGCCAACAACCATAGAAAGACACGAAGTCTGAGAGGAACTGGGATCCTCCACATCACAGCTGTAAAATTTGTTTTACCCCCTGTCATTCACAATGGCATACAAAGACTGCATATAATGTGATGAGGACATCATTATGATGGATACAACCACTCCTTCCATTGAGGTGCATGGACCAATTATGAGATCACGAGCACAACAACTACGTCATAAGGTAAATCTGTTCTTATGTTCATCCGCTAATGATCTTGAGAATATGTGGCTACCTAATGATTTAATTGTTATTAAGAATCAAGTAGTGGATCATGGAGGACATGTGGGAAATAAGAGGGTGTTGGAGAGACAAGGAGACACGCACACTAAGGTGGAAATCCAATCCAATTTGAAATTTCAGAGTCTGATTTTAAGTCCAACTCAGAGTTCAGGACCAACTTGCCTTCAAATTAATGTGCATGACGCATATGACTTCATATTTTGATGATCTACATATGCATGGAAAGCTA
>JBNKYI010000621.1:0-561 GCA_050300815.1 Fibrobacterales bacterium | reverse complement strand
TAATGTCTTTACTATCACATAGAGGCATTCTTATATTATTAAATAAATTATGAAAAATACAAAAGTTCTAGTGTCTTGAACTCAAGACCTCTTGCACTACTAAAAATTTGTCTAACCAATTTATACACACAACACAATGTGTTTATGTTTCAAGTATTATTCTTTTGAGTAGTTTATTGCACATCTCAAATTAATAAAATAGTGTCTCTAGTGAACCAAAAGATGTCACTAGAAATGTTACAATGTCTCTACATTATGACACTTTACAAGATGTCTTAGAGAATGCCTCTAGTCCTTGTGACACTTTATTTTTAAGGCACATTTCAAAGTGTCACAAAAATATGACTCTATAGCTTATATAGAGGCGAATTAAGAAAATGTCTATAGCAAAGTGTCTCTATAAGAGGTTTTTGTTGTAGTGATATATTATGTTGTCAATAGAAGAAGCAAGGACTTTGGATAGTCATGATGGCTAGCTAACCATGTCATCACTCACATCAAGCCGACCATACCTCTTACATCTTGTTGTACTTATATCCTATGTTTGGAACCAATTAAAAA
>JBNKYI010000620.1:0-564 GCA_050300815.1 Fibrobacterales bacterium | reverse complement strand
CAGCATGCCCGTCGCTACTGGTAAATAGTAGTGACATCATCAATGCCTGTCGCTACTCATTCAGACCTATCGCTACTGTGTTCTAAGGCTTATCGCTACTATAGAATAAGCACCCGTTGCTACTGATTTTAAAAAAATAGAGATTGAAAACAGATTGATCCATTCAATATTTTACACAATTCATCAGAGATTCAATATATTACACAATATATTTTGAAAAACAAAGCTTGAAAATGATCCATTTAATGATTGAGAAAATGATTCATTCAAAATATTGATAACTGATCATTGCTACAATACTAATATTAATCTTACACAATACTAATTAACTAATACTACAACTAATTATCTAATTGAAGGCGCTTCCATCATCGGAGAATTGCTCTTCTTCATCGACAGAGGTGTCCCCGTTGTCGGAGGTGTCCTCGCCGTTTTGGATGGAGCCATTGTTCTTTGAGTCGGAGGTGTCCTTGTCATCAGAGCGGTCTCACCAGATCAAAAGGTGCTCCTCAAAGCAGGCCAGGATATTCATTTCCTCCTCCAGCTCTGATGAAAAGTCATTGG
>JBNKYI010000619.1:0-565 GCA_050300815.1 Fibrobacterales bacterium | reverse complement strand
GAGAGAGGGGTGGGAAATGGGTGAGGTGAGCTGGTGGGTAAATTGTTGAAGCGGGCTAGCGGGTCAGTCTCACGGGTCCTGCCCGTTAAGGAAATGAGAAATAGATTTTGAAATTTCGTTTAATCTTTTTCTAATACACAGAAAGGAAGATTAAATCAGTAAAAATAGCTAGAGGCCTCCAAAAAATATCAAATTTTGCCAGGAGGTAGAATAGAATATTTGGAGCAACTTTTGTGTTGATCACTTGGACTAGATCGCAGCAGATTGTGAATGAAAAAATCAGAAACAAGTTAGGACTTGAATTTGATTTGAATTCAAACGATTTCTAAATGGATTCGAAAACTAAAACACTCAACAATACAAAAGTAATACAAGGCAGCACGAATGCAACAAAGAAATAAAAAAGTTTTAAAAATGTTCATAAATTCGCAAGTTTTAAGGTGTGACAATGACCTCGGCTCAAGAGATAGTTACGAGTCCGGTTTTTTGAATAACCGAAATCCTCGTCATTGAAGACAATGAGCTTCATGGAACCTTTCTCCATGTCACCTTCAGATCACAAAGC
>JBNKYI010000618.1:0-567 GCA_050300815.1 Fibrobacterales bacterium | reverse complement strand
GCAAACACTTCCTTAGTTGCGAAACATGAAATACATCATGCACATCTGATAACTGCGGTGGTAGCTCCAACTGATATGCTACTTCACCCCTTTGCTCTAGAATCTTGAATGGTCCAATATATCTTGGTGCAAGCTTTCCTCATATTTTGAAATGGCAAAGTGCTCTCATGGGTGACACTTTTAGGTACATAAAATCATGGACTTGGAAGCTCAATTTCCTTCTTCTATGATCTGCATAGCTTTTCTGCCACGACTGCGCTAGCTATAAGTTCTCTCTAACAACTTGAACTTGCCTTTCTGCTTCCGAAGTATTTCTGGTCCAAAGACTTGATTTTCTCCAGGTTCATTCCAAAACTATAGGTTTCGACACTTGCTTCCATATAATACTTCGAATGGTGACATCTTCAAACTTTCCTGATAGTTGTTGTTGTAAGAGAATTCTGCATATGAAAAACACTTATCTCAGCTCTTACTATCCTTTAATCCACAGGCTCTTAACATATCTTTAGTATCTGATTTGCCTGATGTGTAAAGAAACTTTCCGTTATGGTTTTGTCATTGTGGTAC
>JBNKYI010000617.1:0-568 GCA_050300815.1 Fibrobacterales bacterium | reverse complement strand
AGCACAATTGCCAAACCATAGTTTATCATCAACCTTTTTTTTATTTTGTATGAGTGTCGTTACTAGTATTACTAGCAACCTAGTACTTGCAATAGTAACTGGATGATCCATGATTACTTATAGTACCATCTTTTTTGTTTTGCTAGTACAAGGGTGTGTGGGAGTTTGCCTTCAATCATCTTAGTTGATTAACGTGCTATCAATGATAATGTCGATGAAAAAACTTACATAACCAAGCAGTCCTCACTGTTAAGGGTATAATAGTCAAAGTTATTATTGTAATAGTGTAGTCTAGGGTATCCCTCATGTACTCTATATACAGTCCTCATTGGGCCTCAAAACAATCATACATTCGAACCATATTATTCCTAACAGTGTGATGGTGCAATAGCCGTGTAGGCCTTCGGTGACTAGACATGTGTTTGACTATGGTGAACTCGTGAATGGCACATGATAATAAAGGTGAGCAGATTCGCAGACGATTTACGGTAGTGATGGGCCACAGTTTTTTTTCAAGAGAGAAATAGTGGGCAAAGTTAACACCAGATTAAAAGAGGGAGTACGCCCC
>JBNKYI010000616.1:0-569 GCA_050300815.1 Fibrobacterales bacterium | reverse complement strand
GTTTATCATATTGTTGCTATGCGTGTAATTAAACATCCTGGGCAGACGTATAGAGGTTTCGGTTCTGTGCTTCTTAGAACCGGGGTATGACATCTGGTCCTTCACAAGTTAGCACCGCCCAGAGCAAACAGAGAGAGGGACAAAGAGACACAAAGGGTGGCCAGCAGCTGGCACTTTCTGATGCCCCATTGAGGAGACACGACACCCTCAAGCTTTGTATCTGAGTTCCGATTGGGAGGTTTCCTTCACGCCCCTCTGTGTGGGCTGGCACCTAGCTATCCGGGTCTTCCTGCCAGGGATTACCTGGGAAAGATTGAAAAATCTTCCCAGTCATTACTGGGGATTATCAATGATATTCTCGATTTTTCAAAAATTGAAGCGGGCAGATTAGATTTGGAAGAAATTGATTTTGATGTATGCAAAGTTTTTGAAACAGCCGTAACAACACTTGCCATTCAAGCTCATTCAAAAAAACTGGAATTGTTGTTAAATATGGATCCAGATGTCCCGGATGCACTAACAGGTGATCCTGGTAGATTAAGGCAAATTGTTGTTAATTTAATTGGGAA
>JBNKYI010000615.1:0-569 GCA_050300815.1 Fibrobacterales bacterium | reverse complement strand
GCGCGCGTGGTGGCTGACTGGACCACGCCGAATTCGGCCCGAAGCCGATTTCCAATTAAGAAATTCTTTTTTCTTTTTCAAATCTATTTTGTAAATTACAAATCAATTTGAATTCAAATCAAATTTGAATTTCAAGGACTTCTACTCGCACAATAAATTACAAGAGCACTTCATCACTCCAAGAAAAATATGCAACGGCATGAATGCAACAATCAATTATAAAAGTCTAAATTGATTTAATAATTTTAGAAAATAATCTTTTGCCCAAATAAATTTGAATCCCTTCTAAATTCTAGAAAATAATTTTAACCTATTGATATAAAGTTTTAAAATTTAGTGAATTTTAGTCACATTCCAAAATTTGAAATTTTGGGGTGTGACAAGACTACCCCCCTTAACAGGAATCTCATCCCGAGGTTCTCAGGAATAGAAAAGAAAAGAAAGCAAATAACGGTTAGGACAAAATAGAATTTGACAACAGATGTACCAGACTCCATGGTTCGGGCGTTATCAGCTTCCTCCATTAGCACTTGGTTTAATCTTCCTTGAACGTAATTCTGTTGAGCTTG
>JBNKYI010000614.1:0-573 GCA_050300815.1 Fibrobacterales bacterium | reverse complement strand
AGATCTAGTGGCTTGCTTCACCTAGAAGCAAGTTGGGCTAGGGTTTCCCAGTCTGACCTGAAAACTGGTGGAGGTGTGACGCAGATGGTGCATGTGACATCACCACAGAGGTTGCATCTAGTTGTAGCTGAAGACAGACGGGTTGATGTGATGGGCCGCATCAGACCCTTCTATCCCAACTTTACCGTTTTCTATGTATTAGGCACTAGGGGCATTTTAGTCTTTTAGTTTTTTGCTTTGGCCTATAAATAGGACCCTAGAGGTATGGGATTCCTTTCCATTTCTCTTATTATCATTTGCATTCCTAGATTTAGAGTAGTGTGCCCTAAACAAATTTTTATTCCAATAATTAAATAAGGGAGAAAGGATGATGACATCCATGGATCAATTATAATCTTGTTTGAATTATAATGAAAAATCAATTTTTACATCTAGTGAGTGCTATTCGATTTTCTCCTTTTGTTCCTGCTAAATCTGGCCTGTTCTTCACTGTTTTTGTTCCCGTCTCCTTGGTTCTCGTGTAGAGCTTTTCGATGTCGGGTCTGTGACCGGGCGCAGATCTTCGTTGCCACC
>JBNKYI010000613.1:0-573 GCA_050300815.1 Fibrobacterales bacterium | reverse complement strand
TTCTCCAAGATTGATCTCAACTCTGGCTACCATCAAATTAAGATTCATGCTGAAGATACCCTCAGGACTACTTTCACGATGAGATACATGCTCTATGAGTACCTCATTATGTCTTTTTGATTGACAAATGCGCTGGCACACTGTGACACCCCTGGTATTACCGTAGCAGCTACAATGTTGTAACTGTGTCTTGCGATGTACTGTAGAAGCTTGAATGAAATCCTGGACCTATTTGGTTGTATTATAAGTGCCGTGTGATTTGAATTTTAAATTCAAACTCAATTCTTATTTTCAAATCAATTCATTTTGATGCTTGTATTAGAACTCCAATTTTTGCATACAAGTGTGCCCAACTAAATTCACTTTTGTGAAGATCAAGTTGAGTTGGAATTTTACTGAATTTACCTAATTTTTTCCCGCAAGGTTTGAACCCATTTAAAATTCATGGAAGTTTCAAATTTTAGCCTGCTCCAGAAATTATAGCATAAATTGTCTTGAGAATTTGAAGTCAACCCAATTAAGAATGTTGTTCAGAATATTCCAATCTAGCCCCATGCAAAGTTTGAGTATTTC
>JBNKYI010000612.1:0-574 GCA_050300815.1 Fibrobacterales bacterium | reverse complement strand
GCTGTGGTTCATTATTTAGTAGGTCGGAAGCCAAGAGTGCGTCCACGTAGGAAAAACGAGTCTTCTTGTTTCCTTCTCTCCATTTCTTGGCTGAGAACGTGGCTTCATCTTCGTAAACCTTCTCGTCGATAGAACCATAAACCGAAGCAGATCCCAGGTACGCGACCATCAACAGGTATGGACTGGCGGCTAGTACGCCGACAATGCCTAGGACGATAATGACTCTTTTGGTTTTCTTTTTCATTCGTCCAACGTGAAAGCCATACGAGGAAGTCAGCGCGGAGCGCTGGCTGGAGTTGTATGGGCTGCCTGGTTAGGCTCTATTCCTTTTAGGTAAGGTTGGTTCTTCAAGTTCCTTCTGTATTCATCACGGGCCCAGAAGGGCCAGACAGATAAGTCTCCTCCTTTGAACTTAGGCCTGTAGGTTCCAAGCGTTAATAGCCTCAATGCATACTCTTTGAGTGCTCCTTTCGTCGGGTCGATTGGCCACCTGTACTCGATGTCAGACTTTAGAAAGAGCACAGCTCTAGCAAAATCCTTCCTTTGGCCATCTGTGAGTTTGTGTCCTTCGGTT
>JBNKYI010000611.1:0-576 GCA_050300815.1 Fibrobacterales bacterium | reverse complement strand
TGGCCTTGGTCTGAACATGGTCGGCATGGGCGACGCCGTTGTTCGGACCATGTGGCTGATGAGCGGGGCCCACGCGGTTTTGTATTTTCCCAAATTATCCAAACTGGCTCAAACTTGGAAATTGAAAATGGATGCCTTACCTTGCTCCAAAAATTTCAAATTTTTGCATGTAGCTAGATTGGGGTATTATGAACAATTTTCTCAATTGTACCAACATCCAATTCTCAAAAGAACTAGAGTCAAAAATCCTGGAACAAATTCAACATTTGAATCTTTGATGAATTTTAAAAGGGATTTAAACCTTCTAGAAAAATTTGATAAATTCTCCAAAATTCTTATTTGCCTTGACCTTCTAGATTGTGAATTTAGATTGGCATGGTTGTATGGTGAAATCTGAAGTTTCCATACAAGCTCTCCTTGGACTTGGTTTGAAAGAAAATGAAAAGAGTGTTTGAATTTGAATTCAACTAAACCAAGTTCACATGCCCTTGATTCCTAGCAATTACAAGATGAAGCACTGTAGATTGCATATTAATGGCTACAGTGAAAACTAGGGGTGTTACAGGAATAGAAACA
>JBNKYI010000610.1:0-577 GCA_050300815.1 Fibrobacterales bacterium | reverse complement strand
CAGTCGTGCGACCCTCCGTGTAGTTTAGAGATCACTTGAGGACCTAAAATGAGTAAATTTGAACTTAATTGCTTATTCACTTGCTTGTTTACTCACTTGTACAAACTGAGTTCTTAGTTGTATATGTGAGCATTTGGCAAAGCACCCTTTCCTGAACTGTTGTTGCCCGCCTTGAGATGATGTCTAACAAGTTTATATGCTTGTCTGGGTTGAGATAGGAGTCTTATGCTTGTGATGGCTTACTTAACTTGCTTATTCACTTCATGTTATATCTTAGCTCATGGCAACTTTCCTATTATCTTTTATTGATCTCTTTGTGAGGATTCACTCTTGATTTGCAAGTCTTGGCATGTTGATGGTGTATAATTGCTCAAATACTTGCTTGTATGCCTTGTGAAGCACCCTAATTTTGGATCTCATGCATAGCATCTTGTTTTTCTCTCAGTTTGTGTTTGACGAGTTCATTGCCAAAGGGGGAGAGTATGGGCACAAAATTGGTTGACTCTTTGCTAACAGGGTGGTTGAGAGAAGAAACATGATAAATGTCTATCTAAGGGGAGAGATTTTATTGAGAGTG
>JBNKYI010000609.1:0-579 GCA_050300815.1 Fibrobacterales bacterium | reverse complement strand
GGGGCATTTCGGTCAAGCCTTAACATAATGCAGTACGAGCATTTTGATGAGATTTGATGGCATGCTGATGTGTATGGAAAATTTAGGTTGCAAAGATGAACTCCTACAGGAACATGGTACATAATTTACACTTATTCAAAAAGGAAAAAAGATGAAAATCCTATCTAACTATATAGATAAGACCTACTAAGAATCATTTAAATCAATTTTCTCAACATGTAAGCATCTGTCCAATATCATCTGCCACATTATTTTGCATAATAACAAAACTTTAAAATAATTTATCTCATTCATACAATGTCCGTTTTTAATTTCATTTTTACCATTGGGTTCTACACGATGAGACGAACAAAATTATATCACACTTGTATATGTTAAAGAATTTTTTTACTGACATAAATTACTAATCATATATTAACTAAATTTGGTATCATATACAGTAACATAATTACTCCAACATATAGTCTTATTCATAACATCAACACAATGTACATTCTTAATAGCAAATTATGTTATATGAGTGTAACAAAAATATCTTATTCACAACAGCAACACATGATGTATTCTTAGTAGCAAATT
>JBNKYI010000608.1:0-580 GCA_050300815.1 Fibrobacterales bacterium | reverse complement strand
GCCGGCGGCATTCGTTCACCAGCAGCCCGCGTCCATCAACGAGGCCCCAGCTTCAACCGGAGCAGCAACGTCTGGAAAGGACAAATTTAGAAAACCCTTTGCCTTTTCACCCCCTGCCATATAACGCTTGAGTTTACGCGGCGACGATGAATCCTCGCCCACAAGTGATGTGGTTCATGAAACACCACCCTGCCAGCAAGTACACCCGATTTTACACCTATTTGGCTGGCACGGCCAGCCCCAACCAGGCACTCCGGCAATCGAGCGCCGCTTGGGCGCTCGCGTGCAACGATTTGTTATATGGCCTCTGTCCTGTAACCGCCTTTGCCCCATTTGCTTCAAACAAAGTTGCGAAACCTCGCCTACCGACCACCCCAATGGCCGATTTCACCTCACCGCTATGCCCGAAACCGTTGGGCTTGTCCTCCTTTGACCGATACCGGCTGACCAACGGCCCCTTCAATTCAACACAGGTCCACCCAATTTGACCGGCTTTGGCCCAACCTGTTTCACTGATACACCCGCTCAACGCTTCACCCTTTGCCCCCGAATGAACACAGGCAACCCACTCAGTTTTCGT
>JBNKYI010000607.1:0-583 GCA_050300815.1 Fibrobacterales bacterium | reverse complement strand
GTCCAAAATTTGCATGCTACTAGATACGAACTTGGTAAACAACTTTGTCCATTGGCTCAACTTCAGAATCCCAAAATAATTCAAGTTATAATATTTGGAACAACTCCACTTTGAATTTTTTCTTGAATTTTTAAGGGGTTTAAATCTTTGGGGAAAATTCTAGGAAATTCGCTAAAAATCTCTCTTAACTTGATAGTTTGTAATGTGAATTCATATTGACACACTTGTATGAAAAATTTGGAGGTTCCCTTACAAGTGGTAAATATGACTTGGTTTAATAATATTCAAAGGAAAGATTTAACTTCGACAATGAACTTAAATCAAGATACAACGTAGATTGCACTGTAGAGGTACTATAGAACACTGAAGCTGCTGCAGTGACACTAGGGGTGTCACAACAACTTCTTTAGAACTTTGAATGCTTCATCACAAGCATCACACCAGACATACTTGTTTCCTTTCTTCAAAAGCTCAATAATTGGCATTGGATCATTAGATATTTGCATATGTCCAGTAGAATTTGATGTAAGCTTTGCATAACGTAAATACAATGGAAAGGATTGACAATTGCATTTACAAAAGG
>JBNKYI010000606.1:0-585 GCA_050300815.1 Fibrobacterales bacterium | reverse complement strand
CTCGGTCCTTCAGTTTGAATTCAAATTTAGTTTAAATTTCTTGCAAATTTGTGTAATCCAATAGAATTTTTTTGTATGATAGTTATGGTCGAACTATTTAAGGTTTGAATTATGACAAGTGTTGATCTTGCAATTGAAATATTATAATTTCTTGCAAATTTATGATGGAATTCACAATTTAAGGCCATTTTTCAAAATTTGGCCTAATGAGTTCAGAATTTAATCAGTAACACACTGTCCAAAATTCCTTTTGTTTAGGCTATTTTCATCAATTGGCCCAAAAGTAATATAATTTTGTTAACTATATTCAAAATTTCACTTATGCCATTTTTAGGCCATTTTTAACATTTGGCTTATGATAGGCATCTTGATTACATAATATATTTTTGATTTGATTCATCTTAATTAGGCCATTTTTTTATTTGGCTTAATACGAGTAGAATTTTGATTTAATGCTTGATATGAGCAGGATTTAACATTACACATTTTACACCATTAAACACATGTTGCGATTGATTTTTGGATTTCTTGCAATTTTTTTTGCAATCGAAATCCACATTTCTTGTAACTATTGGTTTGTTTCAG
>JBNKYI010000605.1:0-586 GCA_050300815.1 Fibrobacterales bacterium | reverse complement strand
GCCGCTGTCCGTGATGAAATGTCGAGATCTATTCGAACTACGCCGACAGGTCTCGTTTCATAAACTAACAATTTTGGGTAGTTATTCTCTTTAAATTCGTCGGGGTGTGACGAGTCGTAGACTCCGACCATGCCGCGTGTTTCCCATAGAATGGACTTTCTGATTCGATGGTATGCGTTCCATTCGGAATCAGTGTTTGGCGATATTAGTTGGATGTTCATCATTCTTTGACCAACGTGAAAGCCATACGCGGAAGTCAGCGCGGAGCGCTGGCTGGAGTTGTATGGGCTGACTGGTTGGCTGATTTTTATAAATTGGGTAGTACCTCTACAAAGTAGTAGATCACGCTCATTGCTCCGATTGCTAGCAGAGTGGCTATTAACACCTTTCCAGGCAAGGGAGTCTTCAGCATCTGCATTTCGGATTTCTTTATTTGAGACCGAGACATGTCCTTGATGTTGTTTTGGTAGATTTGATCGAGTGTGTAAGTTACCTCCTCGAAATCCTCGATATCCGTACTCAAGATCGTTCTTCCTTCTTTCGTCAAAAGTACTCTCATGTCATCCCCGCCTCCTATTACCCATTG
>JBNKYI010000604.1:0-587 GCA_050300815.1 Fibrobacterales bacterium | reverse complement strand
ATTAAGTCTCTTTGGTTCATCAATAACATCTTCATCATTTTATACATCATCCTTGCCTTGGGATTATTTTAAAACCATGAGGAAAAGCCTAGAATTATTTGAGAAATACTTCTAGATCCAAATTTACTCAAATACCATTTATTTTCATTTCCAAAAATCCTAGAAAAGCACAGAAGATTTTAGGAAAATTTCCTAAGTCGATTGGACCTCAAACTCTCCTTGAATCTTTTTATTTTCAGATCCTTGGAAGCCTAGAAAATCTTTCCCAAATTCTTGTGCTCCAAAATTCACTCAAGTTCATATTCTTGCCTTCCCAAATTTTCTACAATTTTCTGGGAATTTTTGGGATTTTCCCAATTATTTCTGTCACCCGAATTTCCTTATTCATTTTCCTAAATCTAGAAATCAATTTTTAATGGATTTCCTTTTTCTTTTCTTTTCTTTTCTTTTCCAGCCCAGCCGGCCCGCCCACTCCTTCGGCCTTGGCCTGCCGGCCAGCCCAAACCGACTCCACCGCCCAGCCCAATTGGCCTCTCAGCCGCTCGGCCCGCGCGTGCCTTTGGCGTATTTTGCAGAAGACGTTTTCT
>JBNKYI010000603.1:0-589 GCA_050300815.1 Fibrobacterales bacterium | reverse complement strand
TTTAGGGACAATTCAAACTTTCTTTTTCCATACTAGCACATAATAATAACAATAATATCAAATTTTGGTCAATTTTTTTACAAAATGATATGAAAACACATATTTGTCCATAATATTGCCACAAAAAAATTAAATTGTTTTAGTAAAGAAAGTCGATATATGATTCACAACTAGACACATCTTTCTGAAAGTTTCATATATATAACTCAAGTCAATCTTTGAGATTTCAATACATCATAACCACTTTTGAACTCGTATGCACCTCAAATTTTGACACAATGTTTATTTGACTAAAATATTGACAAACATGAAGTTACATCACCAATTATTATGCAAAACTTGTGTTTTTTCTATTCTCCACTATTAATTCAAATTTATTGGATCACCTGCTATATTGGGTTGCTGACAAGTGGGTCTAATCACAGTAGCAACAGAAATTTTTGGCAGGAAATTTTGATAGCATGGTGATGTGAGCATGCAATGGTTTATTTATAGGGAACCACATTAGCAACGGGCGCTGGTGAGGTCAGAAGGACCGTTGCTACTGAGGATTACAGTTGCGACGGGCGGCGACCATCATTAGACCATT
>JBNKYI010000602.1:0-591 GCA_050300815.1 Fibrobacterales bacterium | reverse complement strand
GTGCCGTCCAGGAGGATAACTGATAATGCCATCATCGCATTTGAGTGTACTCATGAAATTCAGAAGCTTAATGGGAGAAGAGGTGATTTTTGTGTGTATAAGTTGGATCTGTCCAAGACGTATAACCACGTCGATTGGGATTTTCTAAAGCAGATATTGGTGAAGTTGGGCTTTCATAGTAACATCTTGCCATCAAATCCATGTAATCACGTGTTAGTCATGGTGTAATTTTGGATTTGAATCAAATTCAAATATATTTAGTTCAAGTTTCTAACAAATTCAAGCTCCAATCTGAAATTTAATTTTCATTTGAATATGGTTGACCTTTGGTCAAAGTTCCCAATACAAAAGTTGTGGCAAATATTCAAATCTATCTCCATGCAAAATTTCACATTTTTTAGGTCCCCAAGTATTTCTCCTATTTTTATTCTCTCCTACTGATTTATTCAATTGGAAAAAGGATTTAAAATGGAAAAATCATCGTGGGCCATTTTCTCCGTGGCCGGCCCAGCTTGGCACCGACCCCAGCCCATCTCTGCGCATGAACCAGCCTGCCCGCCCATTACCGCTCCACAGATCGGAAGAGCACAC
>JBNKYI010000601.1:0-595 GCA_050300815.1 Fibrobacterales bacterium | reverse complement strand
GCTGGGGGAAGAGAGAGAGAGGGAGAAGGGAGCGAGCGGGGGAGGCTAGCTGGTGGGCCGGCCCACAGGGTGGAGCCCAGCTGTCTGTGGGGAGGGGGTATGACAGGTGGGCCTGAGCCGGGAAAAGAAAAGAAAGAAAAAGAAAACATAATCAATTCGAATTTGAAATTGACACTTCAAATCTACTCAAACTTGATTTGATCCAAATAGGACGTTCCCTTGCTCCAAAAATTTGAAATAAAATATGGATGGAAAGTATTTGAGATAAGGAACAACTTTACTTATAAAGGTTTCCTCAGATTCGAAATGGATTTTGAATTAAAATTCAGAGAAATTTCTATGGGTTGAAATCAAGGAAAATTGATTGGAAATTCTTGGGAACTTGGAATTTGATGAAATTTGGCCAACAAGCTCCTTGTTACACCTAATTTAAAGGAAAAAATAAATCCTCAGCAAGTGTGGATAAAAAATTTGAATTTCCTTTGAAGGTTGAATTTGGATTGATTTATCGATAGTTTGAAATCTAAGCTTGATTTTTAAATTCCACTTTTGGATTTAGGATCGTATTAGCATCTAATTATTTACTAATGACTTT
>JBNKYI010000600.1:0-598 GCA_050300815.1 Fibrobacterales bacterium | reverse complement strand
GAGCCTTTGTGTAAAAAGACAGCGATGTAGATGGAATTTGGATGAAGATCAGGGGTTTAAACGCAAAAATGGTGGCTGGAATCTAGATTCTATTCAAACTAGGGACTTAATTGGAATTTCACAAAAAGCCAAGGGACTATCTACAAGAATGTAACACCCCGTGTTTGTAATCCACATGATTATTTTAATCACGTGTTTGAGAGACCTAAGTGTTGTTGAATTTCAAAGTCTGAGTTTAAATTTGAAGTTATCCAAGTTCTGTGTAATGTGAACCATTAAACTTAGTCAGCAAATTTTCAGAATTAATTAGAATCTATTTAGACCACACTCCCAAAAGATAAAGTATTCCATATAGCCTGTTCTACAAGTCTGCAAATTTGCAGAAATTCTTAAGCTCAGGAAGTATTTGTTTCAAGGGTCCAAAAAGAGATATACAGCACAGATTCTGGACAGCAATTTCTGCAGATTTTACTTAACACTTAGCCAATTTGGAAATGCCATAACTTCTTGGATATTGGGAGTTAGCTTGTGCATGTCATCAAGATTGTAGTACAAGGATTGTAGAACACAATGGAACACTCCTTGTTCAAGTTCGAGC
>JBNKYI010000599.1:0-601 GCA_050300815.1 Fibrobacterales bacterium | reverse complement strand
TCGTAGGGAATTCGAAGACCTATCTATTCTATCTGTTATCCGGCTTCAAATTGTGAAGATCGTGAAGAAATCACGAAGGGGGTGAATCAGGCCGGCGATGAACACAAGTTAAGGTCGGTAACGGGTGTGGTGGCAGGTCGGGTCAATAACGGGTCGGTGAAAACCCAATAAGTTGGCTGGGCCAGCTGGCTGCGCACTGGAGAGCTACTGGGCCGTGATGCAGGCCACGCGCAGGAGAGGGATGGGAGGCCAGGCTGGGCCGGTTGGGGAGGAATTCGGCCCATGGCCTATAGAAAATTGGAAAAAGGCTTATTAATTTTCAAATCTTTTCTAAATTCTGAACCAATTTGAATTGAAATCAAATTTACGATTTCAGTGACTTCCACTCACACAATAAATTATAAGAGCACTTCAGCACCCAAGGAAAAATATGCGTCGGTATAAAATGCAACAAACATAATTATTTATTTATATAAATAATTCTTTAAATTTTTATTTCCTTGTGAAAATCAGGGTGTTACAAACCTACCCCCCTTAAAATGAATCTCGTCCCTGAGATTCAGACAGATTGGAAAAGAAACTTAGAAACTCGGCCTTCAAC
>JBNKYI010000598.1:0-601 GCA_050300815.1 Fibrobacterales bacterium | reverse complement strand
GTTGTGATCGTGTTGAGGCTACAAAAAATGGCGTGAGGCTGGTCTTATCCACTGGCCTCACAGAGTAGATAAAGTACTAAAGACAAAACATTCTGATACATGTGGTAAGGCTGATCCCTGCGATCGGCCCCAAAAAATAAAATGTGAGCTTTTAATGATGAATGTATCATATAGTGGTAACAATCACAAGGAAGCCCGCTCTAGCAGCCGACCAGACATCAATTGCAAAATTTCGAGCGTTAATGAGGATGATAAGGCGGCCGATCTGAACGATCGGCCAAAACTTTTTCTGTCACATTCTTTGCCTATTTGCAGTGATTTGGCAGACGATGGGAAGCTAGGATACGGGTTCACATCGGCTGATGAGCTAGAAGAAGTCGACATTGGTACTAGGGATAAGCCACGGCCAACATTTGTCAGCAAAAAGTTAGACCTGTCCCTACGAGAGCCGATGAAAGCCTTGCTAAAGGAGTACTCCGATTGTTTTGTCTGGGATTACACAGAGATGCCTGGATTGGACAGAAGCATCGTCGAACATCGGCTCCCTCTCAAGAAAGGATTTCACCCATTTCAACAACGAGCGCATCAAATGAGGACCGAA
>JBNKYI010000597.1:0-605 GCA_050300815.1 Fibrobacterales bacterium | reverse complement strand
TTGATCATTCTTCTCGCTACACTGTTTTATCTCCTCCTTACGAAGCATGTGTTTCTCTCAAGGGTAAGCTTCTCCATGCTACCAAAGAGAACACCGAGCTTCAGCAGGAGGTTGCCTATTTGACTGCACGTCTTGATAAAACTGTTTTGAGTGAGAAAATGATCGAGGAGGATTTGAGCCGGGTTGAGGAGAGTGCAACCAAATCCACATACAGATTGGGTGTTGGTTTTGAGAGATGTGAGGATAAAGGTGAAAAGAGTGCTCCCAAGTTTGTTCTTAGCTCCAATTATCACAAAGAGGAAGAATCACTTAAACCAACTAAAACCCACTACCCATCCAATCACAAGCCATCCTTCAACCCCAAGAGAGGTGTGAAGAAAAATACTCTAAATCCAAGTGAGGAAGTTTACATTTACATGTTTTGTAGCCGTGCGGGTCACTTGGATGAGTTTTGCTTTCGATGCAAGAGAATGGAGAAGGGGCATGTGGACTATGCTAGAAACTCTTATCATGATGAGTTTATTGATTTTCCACCCCATATTTCTTCACGTGCTCCTTCTTGCTTTTCTCATGAACCTAACCATCACTCATATGGTTTTGGTTCA
>JBNKYI010000596.1:0-607 GCA_050300815.1 Fibrobacterales bacterium | reverse complement strand
TGTTTCTCAACGAATTTGCGGTAATCAAACCGTGATGTATCGATATACTATTCGTATAACCCCCACACCCAAACAACGTCATAGCCCAGCAGTTGAAGCTGAGCGAGACCAATTTTTTAAGTTCTTACCTGTCGAAAATCTATTTAAAAAATTGGCGAGCGTAAGCGGAAATCTGTTGCGGCGACTTGTTGTTTGAGATTTCCAATCTCAAATCTTTCTTTAATCTCACCACTGCCATGATGTCTCAAAATCTGGCCAGGTAAACTTAGCCCAAACGTTTCGCTCATTTGTGAAATGTCTCCCCAATTTTGTCATTGATCAACGCGGACGGATTTCCTTTACTCAGTTACCACTATCAATTTACCGACCAATTTTTTGTGTCGAGGTAAATGCTGAATAATCCTTGATGCCACCACTGCTAAACTTAAATCAAAATTGGTCGTTGCCACGCGCGTTGATTTCAAATGGGCTTAGTGAATGTTTCTTTGTGGCCAGATTTATGCTGCTTGATCACTTCATTGATGTATCTGTGTTTCTCAACGAATTTGCGGTAATCAAACCGTGATGTATCGATATACTATTCGTATAACCCCCACACCCAAACAAC
>JBNKYI010000595.1:0-609 GCA_050300815.1 Fibrobacterales bacterium | reverse complement strand
TGTGGCCTGGTGCAAACCCCTTCTCAATGTTTTTGGCATCTTGCTGGCTACCAAAAAAGGATATAACTATGAAGGTTGTTGGTATCTTGAGGCAGAGGTAACCCGAGTGTAAAGCAGCTTCAAGAGTATTCAGGAGGTCCCTCCTAGAAATGACTTTGTAGGGGTTGGGCATGTCAACAACATTAAAAGTGATGTATTCAGTGCGGGGTTCTTTGGGGTGCCAAAAGATACTGGTAGGGTGATGACCCCGACTGGTTCGATTCTTTTCCTGCCGAAGCTGTAGAGGGGCTTCGTCGGTTCTTTCAGCTGCTTCTTGTCATAGCCCACTTTACTCGAAGGTCGATAAGAAGAGTATTTCTGCTTGATTGCTGTTGTCAACAAGGATTTTTGAAACGTCCCATCAATCGATGTGGACGGTGAGTACCATAGCATCGGTGCACGGGAAATGAGGTTAGATTCACATCTTGGGCAGAGAAGGTTATTGGATTGTAAGACTACTTGGTGTGGGTGATGGGGCATTTGACGGCTACATGATTTACTTCTCTGTAATAGTCTCGGCCCTGTCGCTTGGTGTCAAAATCGGTGTTGGAGCCTCTGATGATTTTAAGG
>JBNKYI010000594.1:0-613 GCA_050300815.1 Fibrobacterales bacterium | reverse complement strand
ATCACGTCAAGCACTCGCCATCGACGGCAACGGCGATTGCAGATGAGGGAACCAACAGAATGTCTAGAGGAAAAGCATGCTACAAATCCCCCTTCCTAGCGTGCTAACTATCAATGTTTTTCGCATTGGCAAGATACAGGGTGGTCAATATCGCGCGTTCCAGTTCTGAGGTGGTCTTGTGAACTACAAAGCACACTATAGTTTATCCTGGTTTAGGCCCCTCCTTGGAGGTAATAGCCCTACGTCCAGCGGTTTGATTTTGAAGATGAACAAGTATTACAAAGGGGTGAGCAGAGAGCTCGAGAAGTTCACAAAGTGAAGGGGAAAATGATCTCGTACCCCCTGCCTGAAGGGTAGGGGGGCTTTTATAGACCGCTAAGGTGTCTGCAAACTATGGTTCGATTACTTTACAACCAGGGTTATGTTACATGGCCAGTGGGGCCCCAGACTGAGAAGGTTAGTTTGTCGATGTCGGTGGGGGCTTCCATGGTGTTCCTGACATCGGGGTGGGCAATGCTCGAGAAGGTTCTCGGAGACGTTGCTTTGTGGTGTTGGCCTTACTTGGTTTCTAAGCCTTCTCACACGGGAATCGATGTGGATGGGCTAGCCAACC
>JBNKYI010000593.1:0-612 GCA_050300815.1 Fibrobacterales bacterium | reverse complement strand
AGTAGCATTGCACAGATATTTATCCAAGATTATTTTTTAATTTTAAAATTGGATTTCAGTTGGCATAGCTTAACTGTCTTCATGGACATACATATGGAAAAAAACATGAAGGTGGATGGTAAAGACACTGAATCATTGATCCCAATGGACATACATATCTAATTTTTTTCATTATCTATAATTTCTATGAAAAAATTACATAAATAATTATTATTTTAAATACCCACAATTCTCTTGACATGCAGGGTGTACACATCATCATTTGTTCCATCACTTTACTCTAATTTTTTATTATCTATAAATTCAAATAAATATATAGATAATAATTATTTAAAAATCTCATAACTGCACGCGGGGGTTACAAACTAGTATACTTATATTTCTATGGCCCACTTTAAGTCATTAATTTTGATTCTCTTAACATGCAAGTATGTCACATCTTTTCATGCCATGTCATCTTTCTCCATTAAAAAATATTTCTGAAAATTTAAGAAGCATGTCAATCACATTTTGCCATATCATATTTCTCCATTGAAAAATAATTCTAAAAATTTAAGAAAATCAACTCATGCCACACCACCTTCCTCTATTGAAAAATAATTCTAAAAATTC
>JBNKYI010000592.1:0-617 GCA_050300815.1 Fibrobacterales bacterium | reverse complement strand
AATCGGTATAACTCTTGAGTTATCAGATCAAAAGACTTGAGTATTTATGATTTAAATCGCTCTCACGTGGTGGTTCCTTGAACACGTTCGTAATGTGTTCGGTGAAATATCTGTGAGAGTATAAACTGTTCTATGATCTGATTTTTGTCGCCGATCTCGCACGTGCACTTGTCGACATCGATTCCTGTTTCTGTTGCGGTTTCTAATCCGGTTCTGAGTGCCGATAGCTTTTCTATAGCTATACGGTATTGGCCAAGCTAGAAGAGATGTGCATCACATTGAATTTGGTACATATGCCAAGTTTACTTAAGAAATTTTAATTGACTTCCATTGGTGACTTCTATCAGGTTCTACCAAGTATGATCAAGTCTGGTACTGTGACTCTTGTAGGCCGATAGATACAAATACTGGTGACTAACTTACCCATGATTACAGTGATGTCATGTTTATTCTTGATGAGTAAGTTCCTTCTTCACTTTAATTTTTTTTATCGTTTTCTTATTGCACGATAATTTTTCATTAACATATGAATGTTTCTGTTTAGTGCTTTTGACATGTATGTGGTTAAGGTGCTAGAAAAACATTCAAAAGGCAAACACCAACAACTTAAATATGAT
>JBNKYI010000591.1:0-617 GCA_050300815.1 Fibrobacterales bacterium | reverse complement strand
GGAGGAGGTCTCTTCCGAGGAGGAACCCGCCCGGCGAGCCCACTGCGACGACGGTCACACCATTGACTTAGAGAATGACGACGACGATGACGACGACAATGACCACGACAATGACAGGAGTGATGATGATGATGACAATGATGACGATGACAACAGCGATGGCGGGAGCGACATTGATGACCAGTTCTCTGATGACACATTCGATTAGTTAATTAGTTGTAGTATTAGTATTATGTAATGTATCAGTTCTCAATCATTGAATGGATCAATCTGTTCTACCATATTGTGTAATATATGATATGGATCAATCTATTCTAAACTTTTTTAAAAAAAATCTCTAGCAACGGGCATAACCGCAGTAGCGACGGGCGTTGATAATTTATATTTAGCGACAGGCGTTGATGATGTCATCATACCCATCATGACTATTCTTCTTTTTAAGTGTGCATGAGCCCCTAAACCCTAACCGTTTCATTTCCCCACAAAACACCCACCGGTGTCTGCTCCTCCTCTGTGTCCGCCTCCACCTCACGCCCTCCTGTGTGTCCTCCACGTCGGTGCCTCACTCCTCCACGTCGGCCCCTCGCTCCTTCTCCACGTTGAAGCACCCGGGAACC
>JBNKYI010000590.1:0-618 GCA_050300815.1 Fibrobacterales bacterium | reverse complement strand
CGGCCCGCGTCCATCAACGAGGCCCCGGCTTCAACCGGAGCAGCAACGTCAGGAAAGGACAAAGTTAGAAAATCCTTTGACTTTTCAACCCCCTGCCATATAACGCTTGAGTTTACGCGGCGACGATGAATCCTCGCCCACAGGTGACGTGGTTCATGAAACACCACCCCACCAGCGAATACACCTTGATTTTACCCCAACTTGGCTGGCAACACCAGCCCCAATTAGGCACTCCAGCAATCGAGCGCCGCTTGGGCGCTCGCGTGCAACGATTTGTTATATGGCCCCTGTCCTGTAACCGTCTTTGCCCAATTTGCTTCAATCAAAGTTGCGAAACCCCACCTACCGACCACCCCAATGGTCGATTTCTTCTCGAAGCTATGACCGAAACCGTTGGGCTTATCCTTGTTCGACTGAAACCGGCTGACCAATAATCCATTCAACTCAACACAACTTCACCCAATTTGACCGGCTTTGGCCCAACCTAATTCACTGAGACACCCCTTCAACGCCTCACCCTTTGCCCCCGAATGAATACCGGCAGTCCAATCAAATTTCGTAGCCCAAAACCGTTGCCGCCGCAACTTACATCAGCAGCCCATCCTCAATTAACAACTC
>JBNKYI010000589.1:0-624 GCA_050300815.1 Fibrobacterales bacterium | reverse complement strand
CATAGCCGTTCTTAATGAGTAAGTTCCTTCTTCACTTTATTTTCTGATCGTTTCCTCATTGCACGATAATTTTCCATTAACATACGCATGTTTCTGTTTAGGGCTTTTGACACGTACTTGGTTAAGGTGCTAGGAGGACACCCAAAAGCAAATGTCGAAAGCTTAAACATCATACTACATTCTCTGTCAAACAATAACCTCCAAGCAACACATGCGGCTTCTTTCTTTCCATCATCATGGTTGCATTTGGAGCGCAACCAAATTGCGGAGTAAGTGTAAGTGCATTAATTTTACTTTAATGTCGATGTTTATGATTAAATATGCATATTAATCTTTTGCTAATACATACTTCTCATTTTATCGTGGCAGGACTATGAAAACACTTCCATTAATGCAGCAGGTTCTAGCCTCGAGCACATTAGAGAGAGGCTAGTGTGGTTCATCGTATCGGAAGTCATTAGTCTAAACGGAGAATTTTATTTTACAACATAGGCTTTGTGTTAGATGACAGTTATTCTTTGTGTAATAGTTAATTGATACATAGGCTTTATGGTCGAAATGATGAACATTTTGTATAATATTTGATTGGTAAATATAATTGAATGTGTGATCTCCATTTGACTT
>JBNKYI010000588.1:0-625 GCA_050300815.1 Fibrobacterales bacterium | reverse complement strand
AATTTATCTAGTATAAGCATGGATTACAATATCGACAAAAAACAATAAAACCGGTCCGGATTAGTTTATGGGCTCACTGAAAACTGGTTGGCTTGATTTAAATTTTTTGAAAATTTGGGAAAATTTGAAAAAAATGAAAACAAAAAAATCAAGCGATAAACCAAAAAACCGATTGGTTTACTATTTTTCATTCAAACCGAAAACCGATCGATAAATAAAAAAACCACCCGGTTGTCGAGAAAAATCATTCGGTTTTCTTTACCCAAATTTCAAAAATTGAATTTTGTATAAAAACCGACCGGTTTTCAGTAAAACCGATGGAGAGTGGTATTTTGGGTGCAAATGGTTTTTTAATCCTTGGTCTTGACACTACAAGAGATGTGGATCATGAACTGAAGACAGGCAGCATGGTTGCTGAGAAATCAAGTGGTCAGTACCTTGGTTTAGTTGTGATGAGCAATTGACTTGCCTTGGTTTGAATTTGAATCCAGAAATTTTTTGTGATTCTACCCTACTATCTGTTTCATGTGGAGAAATGTGTTTGCTTATCTCGTGATGCGTAGGTGACAGGTGTGGCATGGTGGGCAGTGACAAGGATCGAGGCAAGAGTTCAAGACTTGGTTAG
>JBNKYI010000587.1:0-628 GCA_050300815.1 Fibrobacterales bacterium | reverse complement strand
ACCCATGCATCTTCTTCGGTGTTCTTCCCCATCGAGGCGTACGAGAAGAAGGATCGGAGCCTTTAATTAATTTGCGCGCACACACGTCATGCACTCGTACGCACCAGCATCAGCAAATAGTGGAATTTAATCCATTTGTGCCTGTGGCACACATGCGTGTCGTCGCAGCGATGTGACGACCCACCTAAGCTGCTTGGGGTGAGCGAGCAGCTTCGGTCCCGGCCTCGCTGGCGTGCGTCCCGCACGGCTAAAAGTTTCGGACGGCAATGGAAACGAGCCCTGTCGTCGTTGTCCAGATGAAGAGTCTTTTCTTTTCTTTTCTTTTCTTTTCTTTTCTTTTTTGCACAAGACGAGAGAAACGAGCCTTGCCTATCGTTGTCCAGCTGAAGTGTCATGCACAATGGATGTTTGAGGAGCGAGGTAGTGTAATTAAAGGCTGGAGACGTGCCACGCCGAACTCATAGTTCTGTAACCGTACGAGCTAGGATGGAAGGGTCACACGATTACAATGAAGAAATCAACCTATATCGTTTCTAAAGTAGGGGTACTCTTTGTACGTACAAGCGTGCGTAGCATAACACAGCCAAAAGTACTTCTTTTTACACCCAACCCTAGCCACTTATTCAAG
>JBNKYI010000586.1:0-634 GCA_050300815.1 Fibrobacterales bacterium | reverse complement strand
TTCGACCGCATCTGTGACCACTTCACTGTTTTCTTCAAGAAAGCCTGAGAAAAGTTCGATATCTTCTGTAACTTCGTAATCATCTACGTTTTGAATGTTATCCATCATCACTTTGACTTTATCGAGCCCCACAAGCAAAGCGCCAACCAACTTAGGTGTTAAGCTCAACGTATTTGCCTTCAAGCGCGCCAGTGCGGTCTCCATCACATGAGTTAAACTGGTGATTTTTTCGACGTGAAAAAAACCAAATCCCCCTTTGATGCTGTGAACACAGCGAAAGATTTCATTGATTTCTGACTCCGAGCCCGAATTTCCTCTTTCCATTTCAAGTAAGATCAATTCTACATGCTCAAGATGTTCTTTTGACTCGACGATTAACTCTGACATGAGTTCAATTTCAGATTCGTCCATTATCACCCCGGTGAAATTCTATTTAGAATGATTCTACCGGTTTTTTTTGCGATTGACCACCTCAAATCACATTGAAACCCAAAGTCATAAGCTTCTCATGGCACTTTAAAGCTTCCACATTTCATCGGCCAAGATTGCCCTCAGCTCATTGATTCGATCTGCGCTTATCTCTCGGCGAGGCCAAGTAAAATTGGTCAATAGCACCATCGCCTTGTTCTCCTTC
>JBNKYI010000585.1:0-635 GCA_050300815.1 Fibrobacterales bacterium | reverse complement strand
GGAATTCCATAAGTTTTCTAAAGAGAGGAGAAACTCAGAATTTTGATTTCAAACAAAGAAACCATGAAGCGTTGAAGTTAATCGGATTCTTGAGATATGGCTTTGAATTGGAATCGATTTTTAAGTTTCTTTTGCTTTAAAAGATTCACTTCTTGATGTAATATGATAGTATAATGCCATACAATATGTCGGTCCTATACATTCCTCACCAAAAGAAAAAGCTCATCAAATATAGATGGTGTATGTATAGTCGGTGGCAAAACACACTCGCAAACCTGTTCTAATGAATTAACGCGAGTCAGAGTACCTACAAAAGATGGATCACAATAGTCAGCAACTTTCCCCTCGGGCTAGTACCGAAGTACCCCACTCAAGCCTATACCAAGCATAAACAAGAAAATAAGGCATAAACAATAATATAAACATTCACAACCCTAATAGTTCTACAAAAAATCACCAACAACAAAATAAACTTCATAAACAATAAAATAAGCCAAAATAATCTCAAAACTCACATGACTTACCTTAGCTAGCACAATTCCGTAGTTGCATAATTTAAACACGGTTAGCTTGCCACCTAATTAGCTACTATAGTCCTTATGTGGGCAAAACACATTCCTTGTCATAAAAACATT
>JBNKYI010000584.1:0-635 GCA_050300815.1 Fibrobacterales bacterium | reverse complement strand
CTCACCGTAAAAACGTTGTTGCTCATTTTAAAGCTCGTTAGCGTGTACTTAACCTCGATATTGCTTTGATACCAACTGTAACACCTCAATCTGATAAGACGGGTTAGTCATCAGGATCATATTAAAGGATTCTTGATGAAGCAAAATACACCAGAGTTTGAATGCACATACAAGCTGAATTTAAATGATCTGGTAACTAAAATATTACAAACTAGTTGATAACCCTGCACAATGTTGCAGAATTATAAAATGTCTTGTATCTATATATTTGAATTCATATTTTGATTACAATTCAAGCAAAAGATAATTAAACTTAAAATAATAACATTATTGTACTCAAATAATATCATGAAACAATAAAATAAATTTATGTATATCCCTTCGATCGAGAGAGTGGTCACAGCTCATAATATGGCTCCTTAGCTCACATGTCCATAAATCTTGATCTATTGTAAATATAAACATACGTAAATATAGAGCAAATTAAGTTGATTCAAAAATTCTTCAACACATATGCAAGTGAGATCTAGTTTTGTTCATCTCATCGTGTAGAACACAATGGTGAAAATGAAATTTAAAATGGATATCATATGAGTGAGATTAATCATTTTAAAGATTTGTACTATGCAAAATTA
>JBNKYI010000583.1:0-638 GCA_050300815.1 Fibrobacterales bacterium | reverse complement strand
GTATTACATTACATAAGATGCGGTGCCAAAACCTACCTACTTTAATTTTATTATCCGTGAGTAGGAGAAATTGAGAAGAAAATAATGGTGGATGAGTCCAGCACCAGCTACTACAGTAGTATATTGGTCCGACCCCGATGCCTCTATAAAAAGCGGGGCCACTGCTGCTCTCCAAACTCTCCCCAATCACCTACCGACGACATAATTCTTCTTCTCTAGAACTCTCGGTTTGAGCCATTATATATAGCCGCCGATCGACCACCTCCTCACCATCGGAGAAGAAAAGAAAAGAAAAGAAAAGAAAAGAAAAGAAAAGAAAAGAAAAGAAAAGAAAAGAAAAGAGAGAGTTGGATCGATCGGAGCTGGCTAAGCTGGAGGAAGCAGATCAGGAGCCTGGCGGCGAGACGGCGGAGCAGCGCAACAAGTTCTTGGTGCTCCGGCTGTACGAGGCGCTCAACGGCCGTGACCACGCCGCCGTGCAGGACCTCCTGGCGCCGGACCTCGAGTGGTGGTTCCATGGCCCGCCAAAGCACCAGCAGCACATGATGCGCCTCCTCACCACCGGAGGAGCAGCAGCAGCAGGATTCCGGTTCGTCCCCAGGTCCGTCGACGCCTTCGGCTCCACGGTGATCGCCGAG
>JBNKYI010000582.1:0-639 GCA_050300815.1 Fibrobacterales bacterium | reverse complement strand
AAACCGTCGACCTTGGTTTTGAGGCTATACCAAGAAATCCGCGCTCCTCATCTCCTTGGGCATGGTGCAAACTACACACAGCATCACCCGACCTCTCGATCGTCCAACCACCGAGTACTCGACTTGTGCGACTATCCTCGGTCCTCTGCGCCAGGTCTCCTACTCCTGCCACGGTCCTCGTCGCTGCACACCATGCCGCACCTGCCACCTGCACACCACGAGACAAGCAAACGCGATTCTCCAAACGAAACAAAGATAAAAAAAAATAAAACAAAATTATCCCGGATTCAAATTCAAACCTCGCCAAGTCAATGACTCATCATAATCAAACCAAGGAACTGACCACTTGGTTTCTCAATCTCCCCCTTGATGAGTCCATTGACAACAAAAGCACAAAGTTTGAAGTTCGAATCCAAGATCCCATGAAGCATAGCTAGAAGACCCAAAAAGCCAAGAAAAGCTCAAGAAGGTCATCTAGAAGTGGGAAAACCGCAAAGGCGGCAAGATCAAGCAAAATGACAAGAAAAGCTCAAAATCAACACTCCCCCTGAAATCAACTCCCCCTAACTCTCTCAATGCACGCTCTCCCCTTTAGATAGTCATTTATCATGTTTCTTCTCTCAACCACCCTGTTAGCAA
>JBNKYI010000581.1:0-642 GCA_050300815.1 Fibrobacterales bacterium | reverse complement strand
TGATGTGGTTCATGAAACACCACCCTGCCAGCAAGGACACCTTGATTGTACACCAACTTGGCGAGCAACACCAACCCCAACCAGGCACTCCGGCAATCGAGCGCCGCTTGGGCGCTCGCGTGCAACGATTTGTTAGGCACGGCACGGGTACAAACAGGTCGATTGGCAAACCCACCTCACCCAAAAGCCGCCAACCCGGCCTGCTTGACCGATAGGCCCGTAACCGCCAGAGGCCGCCAAGAGCGCCAGCCTGTTGTGACACTTGTTCCAGCGTCATTGCCCACCAGACCAACCTTCACTTACTCAATTGACCCTGCGCTTTTGGCGGACCGATGGCCTGGCTCCCGGTATCACCAGTACGTTGACCTCACCGGCTTCCTTTCCGATGCCTTATAGACAGGTCAGTTGCAGCGAGAGGTCAGGGGTAATGACACCCTGCCCCTGGTCGATGAAATGTGACCGTAACCCGCTGCCAGTAACCAGACAGCAATACGGAAGGGCAGTTATATTTTTGGGGATGAGTCATTTCTGCTTTTTAGCTTCAAATCGCCTGTTTTCTCACCCCACGTCAGGACAAAAATATAGCAACCAAACGTTTTGCGGCTTGAGCTACTGACAAGGTTAATTGTGAATGACCTTGTG
>JBNKYI010000580.1:0-643 GCA_050300815.1 Fibrobacterales bacterium | reverse complement strand
GGGGTGGAGGCTTCGAATTCGCCGGCGCAGGTGTCGACCAGACTATATACGGGAATGATGTCCAGTTTCTTGCGAAGCATGCGGATTTCGTTGCCCGTGCAGCCGCGAAGCGCACCGATCTGTTCGTCGGAGAAGCCATTCTTCTTGGCCTTCTTAAGCAGGTCGTAATCCAGCTCGACGGCATCAGCAATCTCCTTTTCAATCTCGACGATCTGCAGGATCTGATCGATGAACCACGGATCCATATGCGTCATTTCATGAACTTTCTCAATGGAGTAGCCCTTCTTGAGAGCCATCTTGATGGCAATGGTTCGCTCCGTGCAGGTGGTCTGCAGATATTGATCCAGCTTGGAGGCATCCACCTTGGATTCGGCCTTGAGATCCAGACCGTCAACGCCGATTTCCAGAGAGCGGAAGGCCTTTTGAAGCGACTCCTTGAAGGTGCGTCCGATGGCCATGGTTTCACCCACGGACTTCATGCTCGGGCCTAGCTTGGGGTTGGCCGTCGGGAATTTTTCAAAGGTGAAGCGCGGCAGTTTGGTGACGACATAGTCGATCGACGGTTCGAAGCACGCCGGCGTTTCCTTGGTAATGTCGTTGGCCAGTTCGTCGAGCGTATAGCCCACCGCCAGCTTCGCCGCCA
>JBNKYI010000579.1:0-644 GCA_050300815.1 Fibrobacterales bacterium | reverse complement strand
AATACAATGTGTAAAACAATGTATTCATATTTTCCTGTATCCATGGGAGAGAGAGCTGTCGCACTCAAAGCATAAACCACAGAGTGATGTACTCCTATAGAGGTGGAGTCCCAAATCAAAAATCAGATGCAGCATTTTTTTGGCAAAATGTAGCCCCCACATATATGCATTTGATAGTCATCAAAAACACATTTAACCAAGAGTTCAAACTCGAATAAAATCTACCTCAAACACCAACAAAGCTAGCTTAGCCTAGCTGGTTAGATTCCTAGTGGTGGAACTAACCCACTCAGGTTCAAATCCTAGATTTGACGTGGGTGTTACATATTTATGGCTTGATGTCCTCATCGACAGTGAATCATTTTTTGATCGACTTTGTGAATCTCAAGATTAAGTCAGCCCAATTTTTTTGAAAGTGCTCATAAAGGTTGGATGTGCATATGTATATTCATAGAGGTGAGTGATTGTATGTATATAAATATCTGCAGGTGACATACCAAAAAAACAAAAGAAAACTGGGGAGTCCAAGACTTAGTTCGTGAGTCGAAGCCGCCTAATGATATTTACAGGGAACTGTGCTACTGTCTTTGCTTGCCAGAAACACTAGTTGATAACCCCCGTGTGATGCTGCGAGATTTCAAAAT
>JBNKYI010000578.1:0-649 GCA_050300815.1 Fibrobacterales bacterium | reverse complement strand
AATTCATCTTACTTGACTTTAAGTCTTTCAAATGAGAGAGTTCTTTCATGGCTTTTCTTATTGCTCTTAATAATAAAGAACCAGATTTTCTTATGAGGTTGTTGTTGTTCTTCATCTCAAATGACAATTTTTCTACAAATTTCCGAAAGACGGAAATCTCAATTACTTAGTTGTTATCATTGAAGAACTAACAACATTGTGTCGTAATAGAAATGCAACTTTCATAGGTATTTAGAAAAAAATCACTTTGAATCATCGAAGTGGACACAGAGACTCACTACTCTTCACAACTTATTTCTCATAATACCGTACTCCCCCAGATTATCTTATTTCTCGTATCTCATAAATTTAGAACTCAAAACAACTTATTTCTTTTCTTATAAACATTGAACTTAAGCGACTTATGTATCTTAACACACGTAGAACTTAGGTAACTTATGTATATAGGGATACAATATAATAGATCATTCTTATTTTGCATTTACACAACACATTATTCTAAGAACCAAAAGGGCTAAGTATAAAACCCACAGGTTCCATGGAAAGAACTGTGCTGTTTTTCCTTTTATAATTATAAATAATCTTACTTCCTTTTGAGTTGCTCATAATAAGCTTCCCTGAAGCAAGCATTGTATATTCAGATTCAGGT
>JBNKYI010000577.1:0-656 GCA_050300815.1 Fibrobacterales bacterium | reverse complement strand
CTTAAAGCATTAATAACTTCTTAACCGTAACTCCGATTTAGGTGATTCTTACGGTCACGTGTTCGTAGCGATGAGCAGCATCTTTTGGTACTATTTGATTAGAATTTAGCTACTATTTGATATACTGTTTATTTATTTATTTACAAATGCTTGTTTCTTATCGCTATCGTTAGGCTCCAACGACTTTGGAAATCTTCAAGAACATGACTTCCAAGACTTTGAGCAGCAGCCAGCGGGAGAGCAAGGCAAGTGACCCTTGACCATTTTGTTCCAATATGCTTTCTCTCTCTAGTATACACTAGCCGCATGCATTAATTGGTTACCTAATCCTTCATACTTTAGTATTGCGAATTTATGGTTAGTAGTATTGCTTAGCCCTGCAATCTTGAGCTATCGTACAAGTATTTCCATCTTTATGATGTTGAGTTTGGCTTGTGTTGAGTGTTGAGAGTGTTGGTCTTCCATATGTCGTGATGTGAGGTGACCGAGGTGAGATTCGATGTTGTGGTTTGAGCAAGGTTTGGAATGGTGGAGATGGTTGGAATCCTTCAGGTGATGTGGTTTGTCATGCTCGAATCTGCTAAGGACTGAGTCATAGGAGTAGACACCCCAGGACAACAGGTACCACCACATGTCTGGTATGGAACGACTTGCTT
>JBNKYI010000576.1:0-668 GCA_050300815.1 Fibrobacterales bacterium | reverse complement strand
AAAATATGAAAATTTGCCAGGAGATAGAATGGATTATTTGAAGCAACTTTCATGTTGGTCACTTGAGCTAGATCGTAACAGAATTAGAGATAAAATTAAAATACAGATCTGAGCTTTGAATTTGAGAATTTGAATTGATTCGATGGTTAACGATGATGATTAGAGTGTAATGATGTGTTTAAATAATAGTGATGTTACAGCCCTCCCCCCTTAAAAGAAATCTCGTCCTGAGATTTACGATGGAAGAGAGATTCATGAGAAATCAAAAAATGATCATTGAATCATTTTCTTGGTTTGAGCGGCATGAAGGTAGGTGCGATCATTTTCTTAATTCCCAGGTCAGGATCATGCCTACAATCGGTGAGATCTTGCAGACGGAAATAAGCTTTAATGTGGGTCCACTTTGACACCACTGCTCGATAAAAAGGATGAAGGAAGTGTTTTGATGCCACTTGCGAAACCACAAGGACAAGGGTCGATGATAGCTAAGATGCAAGGAGTGCACTTGATCAGAGTAGGATTCATACCAGACACCTCAAGTCGTAACGAACAGACTAGGTACGAACAAGGTAATGCTTGTGTCCAATAAGGTATGACCACATGGTAGGATTATTATGGCCAAGTTAAGACTAGTTGTAGCAACGAGACTCCACACACAATATTCTTCT
>JBNKYI010000575.1:0-652 GCA_050300815.1 Fibrobacterales bacterium | reverse complement strand
GTTGTGAATCATGTGTGGACTTTCTTTACTAAAACTATCAAAAAAATTGGCAAACGTATGGACAAATATATGTTTTTCATATCATTTTTAAAGTTTTTGAGCAAATTTTGGTAATATTATTATTATTATGTGGTAATTTGGAGAAAGAAAGTTTGAATTGTTCCTAGAAGACTGTTCAATTTTTAATCTATCTCTAGGAAATGGACTATAATGGGACATATGAGTTTAGATGTAAATTTTCTGTAATTTTTCGTATCTTATTAGATGCACATGCAGTTCATTATGGAATTAATTTTGATAACAGCGCATAAATTCATTTAACTTATGGAAAACAGTAAATCAGTTCTAAAAAAATTCAAACAACTACAGTACAACCTATCCATAGTATATTACATACAAAAAATAATTTGGTGCATATAATATAATTATTTGTGTGTGATACTTCAGAATGGCCCTATGGATATACGGGTCACATTAGCAACAGGCTGATGATGGCAGCCGCCCGTTGCTACTGTTATTCCCTTATCCAAAATTTCCTGCCAAAAAATTTCGTGCTACTTTGATCTGGCACATGACATCACCGGCCCGTTGCTACTGTGATTTGACCCACATGTCAACGACCCAACGTATAGTATGTGATACAATAAATTTG
>JBNKYI010000574.1:0-678 GCA_050300815.1 Fibrobacterales bacterium | reverse complement strand
CATGCCATGAGACATAAGCTTGAAGAAAAGAGCGAGTGTGATTATTAGAACAAAACGGCAAGAGGCTCTCAAGGGACCAACATAAGAAGAACCAGAAGAAACATCATAAGAACAAAATCGTGGACCAATAAAGAAGCTCTAGAAATATGTCCACGAACTCATCCCAACCCACATGAAAAGGAGTCAAGTAATCCATCAAATCTCATGAAAGGCTCATGAGTGTTCATGCTATGAGAAAAGTTATGACCACCAACACAAGTCAAGCACACAGAAAAGGCACAAGCCAAATCTCAAAAGAATCAAACACACAAAAGCAAGTGGGTGAGGTTGGAAAATCATATAGCGACTCCGGTCATGAGATGTGAGCAACCAGAATCCATGAGCCACGTGTTCTCCAGGCCTCTGTCCATCAACTGCATAGGACGAGAAGGGGTCGATGACTCAGTGCTGGGGTTAGTGAGATAAATCTTAGGAATCCAGCACTTAACCATGCGACCAGAAGAAGTTTTCACAGTCCTTTGTACATCACCACTTGGCTGAGTGGGATATGAACCACGATAGGGAAAGCGTGGACCGTCCAAGTGTCTCAGCTCAAAGTGGGGGAAGGACCCTCCAGTGGGAAAACTAGACATACGCGGGAAACGGTCACCAAGATGAGGACGTGGGCCGTAACCAAAG
>JBNKYI010000573.1:0-679 GCA_050300815.1 Fibrobacterales bacterium | reverse complement strand
CTATAAATAAAAATAATTAGTTAATTTGCTCCAAAATTTATACCAATTTTTATACATGTAGAATAGAATCTAGAGAATAGTTTTTGTTATTGACACAAGTTCAAATTCTTCGTCATTTAAAAACTAAAATTTTATAATCATAATAATATGTTAAGTTTAAAACTTGTTTACCTTATCAATACGTAGTTTTCTTTAAATAAATAAGCATTGTTATCTTGCTCTAAAATTTATATCATGATGAACAATAGTTGTTATTGAGACAATGTCAAATTCTTCATTATTTAAAAACTAAAATTTCATAAATGTAACAATATGTTAAACTTAAAACAATTCTGTGTTTACCTTGCCAACAAATGATTTTCTTCAAATAAATAAACATTGTTAAAATGCTCTAAAATTTATATATATTTTTATTCATGTAGAATAAAACATGAAGAATAATGTTTGTTATTGAGATAAATTCAAAATCTTTATCATTTAAAAAACTACAATTTCATTACTTTAGCAATATGTTAAACTCATACTAGAGTCACGTCAATCAGAATGACGTGACTCATTTTGATGACAAAAAGATGTGGCGAGATCGTCCATATTGACGTGACAGCGTTTAAATTGACTGTTCAAAATCACACAAAGTGCACTTGCTTGATTAAAAGGTGTTAGATTTGGAAATAAGATT
>JBNKYI010000572.1:0-679 GCA_050300815.1 Fibrobacterales bacterium | reverse complement strand
CTAGCATGCCATCAGTTTGGTTTTGAATATTCCGATGACCCTGTTGCAGATGGACTAAGATTGAGCCTCCGAAATGCGAGTCTAGAAGAAAGTGTCAGAATCAACACACCAATGGAAGATGATCCATTCGATCAGTTCCTAAGCAACGATTACCATTGGGTAGTCTACTACCATCTTGGTTGTTACGTCAAAGCATGTGGATTCAATTCCTTCATTATGTATACATCGAAAGGAAGCGATTTCACTTTCCCAGAAGGTAAGGTATTTAGATTTTGCTATAAAACGCAGTCTTACAGCGAACTCCAGTTGATAGATATAATAAGAAAACAATCGGCCTAACAAGGCGCTTCTCACAACGAGCGCAAGCGCTCGTCGTGAGAGCTTGACGTTAGACGAAGAATAATGAAAATATTTCTCTACCTTGGACTGATTTGCCAGTTAGCGGTTGTCGCAGCGTTCGTAATGATCATGCAGAACATCGACAGAGCATTCGCAAGTGCTGGTTCACCAGAAGGCGGAGGGATCGATGCTGTCTCCCGAAACTTAGAAACAGCTTACACACCAGTTTTGTACGGTTCAATTCTGGGTTACTTGGGATTTATGATTTACTACCTTACGGTAAGAAAGATCGAAGAAAAAAAGCTATGGATGAAGAACTTTGGAGTCATCATATCTTATG
>JBNKYI010000571.1:0-683 GCA_050300815.1 Fibrobacterales bacterium | reverse complement strand
AAGAAAAATACTGATACAGGTTTTTTATTTTGAGATCAAAATTCTGATACAGTTGTAATCAGAACAAATAACTAAGTTATGCATGCTTCACTGGTCATACTGTAATTTTGAATATGGTCGCAAAAAAAACACGGTAATTCTGAAGCTAAAAATAAATGATCAAGAAATATTGTTTGTGTTAAGGATATATGAGTAGTATTAGAATAGGACTCTAATTGTAGAGTCCTAGTTCTAGTCTATTTTAGTCATGAGGCCCATATATATGCAACCCCTTGGGGCTGTTATTTGTTAAGAATATGTGAGTAGTATTAGAATGGGACTCTAATTGTAGAGGCCTAATCATAGTCTAATCCTAGTCCTAATTTATTTCAGTCATGAGGCCCATATATATGTAACTCCTTGGGGTTGTTATTCATCAATCAATACAATCATCTATTATTCGGCGACACACCTCTCTCTAACAAAGATGAATGATCAAATATAAATAAAAAATAACAATAATAAAAAAAGAACAGAGAGAGTTCTTCGTATATATAAAATCTGGTCTTGGGCCAGTCCGATCAATATGGGATTGGCGAGATAATCTACAACATAGAAAATGAACGATTCCCAGCCCAATACTGACAGATTCATTTACCGCAGACCCAGCCCAATTTTTTATTTTTAGCACGTATCCAGCCCAA
>JBNKYI010000570.1:0-687 GCA_050300815.1 Fibrobacterales bacterium | reverse complement strand
ATTAAACCTGATGCTCAAATCTTACAAAGATTTATGCTTGGAGGAGGTGTTGGGTGCACAGGTATGAGTCCTTGCTTGTCTCATTTCATTGCCATTTTTCTAGTTATCTTATCACTTGTCTCGCTAGCTGTACCGCTGATGTCATCATGAGTACTAGTATGGATTGCTTCCATTAGTTAGGTTAATTGAGTCAATAAAAGAACTCCCACAGGACATGGTTAGATTGTACATCCTCATGTGCTTGAGATTAGTTGCAACCACTTGTGCATGACCTTGTTTTGATATGTCAAATTGATTAATATGTTATCCTTGGTAGACACAAAAATCTCGTGCGAGCAAAAATTCAAAAGTAACCATGTCTAGGATGTTGGGAGGTGTGATATCTGAGTTAGTGTTAATCTTGTTGAACCTTGATTTTGAGATTGATCGGAGTTGAATGAATTTAGGAAGGTTCCTCAATGACATACACATTCCTACCAGAGCCAAATATTATCCACATAGCAACTCTTGTTTGTGTTGAGCTTTGTTAAGGGATGTGTCCATTTGATTTTTGATTTTTTTTTGAAAATGATTTACCACCCACATTAATTGCTAGCCTCACCCAGAAATATTGGCGTGCATACCTCCACTCCGAAATATGCATCCACCACCAATATATCCACAACTCCCCCATCTCCATAATCACGG
>JBNKYI010000569.1:0-696 GCA_050300815.1 Fibrobacterales bacterium | reverse complement strand
GGCTACGAAGATCTTCCAGAACACTACTCAGAAATAGGCGAAATATTTGAAGAAACCAAAAAAAGAATGAATCGATTCGAAGGAGCCTTTCAGTGCTGGATCATCGTCAGTGAAGAGGATCCAGTCCAGGACTCGGTTTATCTTCATACGGAAAATCCGCATTCAGAATTTCCATACACATTTGAAGACTATGACTGGAACACTGAAATCCCAGTGGCATTTATGACACTGGCAGAAGGACGAAGGATCGGTCGATGCGAGTTCAATCGATCGGTTCACTATGCAATTCTAGATCTAGAAAAGAAAAATAAAGCGAACCAGTCAGCCCATACAACTCCAGCCAGCGCTCCGCGCTGACTTCCGCGTATGGCTTTCACGATATGTGGAGAATAATAATACCTTTTATATGGATAGCCTGCCTCTCACATGCGAAGGGCATTCTTGACTATCAGGATTCCGTCAGCAGCAACACTCAAGATGGTAGCCTCTCAGAAGTGAAGTTTATCGAAAAGCATGAACCACCCAAAAGCGAGACTCTGACCAATGGTGGTCACGTCGTTTTCTCGACCTCTGAAGCAAAATTCAAGATCCCCACTTTCGAGTTCCTCAGACTAACCGCAGCTTGGAAAGATGATAAAACCACAGCATTTCTCTACTCAAGAATAGAGGAAGAAATAGATTTTGCTTCAGTTCCAA
>JBNKYI010000568.1:0-698 GCA_050300815.1 Fibrobacterales bacterium | reverse complement strand
CGTCGAGCTCAGACGCGGCGGCCAAAGCTATCGTCTAGATTTCTGGGGTGGTTGATAGTCATGGTTTCGTGGTGAAAGTGGCGGGCGTTTGCCGACGTTGTCTGCGGCGTCTTGATATGCCTTCGGTCCTTTTTTAGGTTAGGATCTTGTGGTGGTTTCGAGTCGGTCTCGGTAGATAACTCTGTATCCAAAATTCTGTTTCTAGTCTTGGTTGATTCTTTCTTTCTTCAATTCGTATTGCAGGAGTTCAATTGGCTCACGGTCGTTCTGGATGAGTTTTGCAGGAGTGTTAGTTGCTCACGCTTCGGTCAACCGAAGTTCAACCTGATCTTTTCAATGCTCTGCATATCGTGAAAGCCATACGCGGAAGTCAGCGCGGAGCGCTGGCTGGAGTTGTATGGGCTGACTGGTTAGCATTCAGTTTTATTGATACAAGAATGTCTTCAACAACTTGCGTGTATTTCTTCTTTCCTCGAAACCTAATGTTTAGATTCTTCGTTCCTGCCAAGAGGTAGAAGTCGATAGTGAATATCTCTTCGTCATCAATATTGGTGAAGTCCTTCACTATTTCAAATCCTTCAAGTTCACCACATTTGGTCGGTTTGGGCTCTGGAATATCTGCTGGATCCCACCCTGATTGGAGCAATATCTTTTTGCTTCTTTCTATCCAGAATCTGTACCAATTCTCGAATGATGGG
>JBNKYI010000567.1:0-702 GCA_050300815.1 Fibrobacterales bacterium | reverse complement strand
TTCCGATCTGGTACTTTCTCCTCTTTACAAGTTTTTCTACATACAAAAAATTCTATATTATTCTTTCGATTCTTATTGGCATTCCCGTTGCTCTTAATATTCTCTTAGGCAACTTAGAAATCATATAGCACATTTCAAAATATGCTCTCACAATCCACCGATAAAGTGACTATCCAATAATATCTTAGTTGTGGTGTAATATTGGGATTACTCCCCCTTATGGTTTTAACTTAATAATGATAAAACACTTATCACAAGTGTAAAATCAATAATTGATAGCACGAGAGCCATCTTAAAAATTCTCTCGCAAAAGCAAGATTATTTCCCATAAAGAGATTTAATGTCTAAATATTGAAACCTATGGCATGAGAAGTGCTAAAATGCATAATTAAAGTATATATATGCACGAATAAGATTCAACGCTGATCAAAATTTATTGATGCACATATCTTAATGTGGTAATCACCATCACTAATTTATCTTGTGCGGAGCACAATCACAATAATCTTATCACCAACGTTGGTCGGACGACAAAATTATTATGCTTAAAATCACAAGAGAAGTTTTAATTCCACATCACCATTGGGTGAAAATGAAATTATTACTTTGACTTAATTACTTATCCATCATGATACTTTATCACAGTGAAATTACCATCAACGTTGGTCAATGATAAAATCACAGTCTAAATAGAGACTAAGA
>JBNKYI010000566.1:0-704 GCA_050300815.1 Fibrobacterales bacterium | reverse complement strand
ACAAATACTCATGAAACAAGCACGATAAAAGGACTTAGCACCCTAGGTGTTAGCGTTAAGCGTTAGCTGAATGGGTGATAGAAGACCAAAAGATAGTGGTGGGGCGAACCACCACTACAAAACGTGCAAGGAAATAATGAGCAAAGAAACCAGCAAGCAAATCTTTCTTTATTGAACATCAAAATGGCAACTACTTGAATGACTTGCGAAAGTTTGAAAAGGGGAAGAGGGGAAGTGAAAAGTTGTTTCCCCTTTTTCCTTTTTCAAATCTCTTTTATTTATTTTTATTTTTGATTTTATCAAAAGCAAAGGTGAGCAAAAACAAATATGCAGTGGAAAAGGAGAAAAGAAAATGGTGGATTTGGGGGTGAGAGAAAAAATTCAAATGCAAATGGTGGAAGAAGGGTGGAAAAGAAAATAGGATAACTACTGGTTTACCTCCCACGAGAGCTTCACATTTATAGTCTGTGAGCAAGACTGTCTCCATACCTTTGAAGATTAATTTCCCGATGTGACTGGAGATCTTGTCGCAACTGGGGTGGCATTCTTCACATGTCGATAAAATTTCGTAGAAAAATTCTCGGCTGCGCTGGACTTCTTATCGGGTGTCATAGCATTCCTCTCCGGTCTGATCGTGACCATGACTTGGTTGCACTGCTCGGTACCCTTGGGTTTGAATGTGAATGTCTCCTCTTTCCCGCTGA
>JBNKYI010000565.1:0-714 GCA_050300815.1 Fibrobacterales bacterium | reverse complement strand
AGCTAGGAGTTAGGGATGAGCTTCTTAAGCAACAAGAAGAATTGCTTGTTCAAGAAAGAAAGAGTAACGAAGAACTCAAAAAGCTCCTAGCACTTGAAAAGAGTAAGGTTGAGAAGCTTGATCAAAAACTTGCTCAAAGCAAGAAGACTACATGTAGTCTCAAGAGCTTGATTGGTGCTCTTCAAGGTCAACATAATGTCTTTCAAAAGACACATCAAGATCTTGAAGTGCAATTTGGTGCTCTTTGGTCAAGCACCTCCAAGACTTCAACCAACAATAAAGCATCCACAAGTCAAGTGAGTGTGGAAACTTGTGATGATCAAATTGCTAAAGAAAATGATCACTTGAAGAGAGAAGTGAAGAAGCTTGAACTTGAAGTGAACAAGTTAAAGAAGCAAGCTAAAGTGCAACCTCCTCAAGATAACCGTAACAATATGGTGAAGAAGCTTGAGAAGGGAAAAACCACACCAAAGATTGCTTCTCAACCTCCAAAGAAGCAAGTTCAAAAGGAGAAGGATGAAAAGGTAGAATATGCAAGGAGTGTCTTTTTGAATGCAAGGAGACCACATATCAAGAGTGGAATTGGCTAAAAAAATGGTGACAAGCACAACTCTAGGGTAAATATTAAAGGTTAAGAATTCATCAAGTTCACCAAGGCCAATGTCCAACAAGAGAAGAAGCAAAGTATCAAGACCACTAACAATGTTTCTTATT
>JBNKYI010000564.1:0-715 GCA_050300815.1 Fibrobacterales bacterium | reverse complement strand
AAACATGCGCCGTCCCTGAGCCTGCAATGCCATCGTCCTCCCCAAGCCCACAAGGCTACATTGTATATTTTTCTTTGTCATTTTGGGCCTACAAATCCTAATTTTGATATGCTACATTGCCACATTGCTTTGATATGCTACATTGCTTTTCTTCTGCTGCATTGCTTTGATGTGCTACATTGCCACATTGCTTTGATATACTACATTGCCTTTAACATGTCGCATTGCTTTGATATGCTACATTGCTTTTGATATGCTTCATTGCTTTGATATGCTACATTGCCACATTGCTTTGATATGCTACATTGTCACATTTCTTTGATATGCTACATTGCTTTTGTTCTGCTGCATTGCTTTGATGTGCTACATTATCACATTGCTTTGATATGCTACATTGCCTTTAACATGTCGCATTGCTTTGATATTCTACATTGCCACATTGCTTTGATATGCTACATTGCCACATTGCTTTGATATGTTATATTGCTTTGGATATGCTGCATTGCTTTGATATGCTACATTGCCACATTGCTTTGATATACTACATTGTCACATTGCTTTGATATACTACATTGCCACATTGCTTTGATATGCTATAGATTGCTACATTGCTTTTGTTCTGCTACATTCTAATCTATATGGATGCATATTGCATGGCTCAATGATGAAAGTGGGCTAAGTGAGATGAGTGTGGCAACATGGACCAACATTATTG
>JBNKYI010000563.1:0-718 GCA_050300815.1 Fibrobacterales bacterium | reverse complement strand
TGGAAGGTGAAACACCAGATCCCACACAAGGATTGCAAGGGAGTGTCTTCAGTGTGATGCCCAGGCAGACGTGATTCATCGATGGTTCATGGGATTTTGCAATTCACACTGGGTATCACATTTTGCTACGTTATTCATCGATGTGAGAGCCAAGATATCTGTTGTCGAGTGTTCTATGCATTTAGTTAGTATTGCAGCTGTGACAGAACCACCTTAGAAATGAGGGGTCTATCTTTCAGGATCCAGATCGGGTGATTCTCGATGAAGTGAGAATGTAGCAAACACACATACGAAGCATTCAAAACCAAATTTTCATTGACAATTAAGTTCTTACATTCTAGTTTAAAGATTACAAGATTGAGAAGCAGAAGATACTTTAAAAGATAGAACATTTAGCGGAAGCATTGAACTCGATGATCAAGGGCATTCACCTCACCCTAGGGGGTGAAGACCTCCTTCTGCATCTCTATGCCTATGATGGTCCCAACATGGAATTCGGCACTTGGAAGCCCAGACGTCCCACTGACAGCCGCCATTAGCATTGTCGGAAAAGAGAGAAGAAAAAACTTACACACCAAAAAAGTTACAAAGCAAAGCTTGAGCGAGTACACTCTGCAAGACTGACCTGTCATGACCAAGCGGTCACACTTCTAGACATGCAAAGGCTTCAAGTGAAATAATGGACTCAAGCCTACTAGCACCTACTACAAATCATTTT
>JBNKYI010000562.1:0-715 GCA_050300815.1 Fibrobacterales bacterium | reverse complement strand
TTGATTATTTTAACACATCCTTCCTCGGTCTCAACTGTATATGATATTTAAAGGCTGTTAAGATATTTAAAATTTGATCAATAATAAAACCTAAGCAGCTTCCTTGAAAATTGCTCTGTCACAAATTGAAACATGTTTAATTTCTATATTTTTTCAGCTGAAAGTAGGATTAGCATGAAATTGTATGCCTTTGTTTATATCTAACATTAGTTGATAACCCCGCGCGATGTCACGGGATTTCAAAATATCTTTTTACGTGAATTCACATGCCGATAAGCTGCTCAGGAAGCGAAAGAGGGTTAGCTAATTTGTCACTGTGAGTGTTGTTATGCAGAGGCACGATGGGCATGGGAAGGCGGTGAAAGAGAATGACAACAGCAGGTCGAGCTCTGATGCATGATACTCTGGCTAGGGATGAGACAAAATAGAGACACAGTTGAGTGGTGGGGAGAGTGACTAAGATTGAGATGACATTTTATAACAATGAAGATTTAAAGTAACGATGAATTAATTTATTTTTAAAAAAATATATGCAAGTGAGATCTAGTTTTATTCATCTCATCGCGTAGACCACAATGATAAAAACAAAATTGAAAATGGATACTATATGAGTGAGATTAATCATTTTAAAATTTGTGTACTACGCAATATGATGTGAAGAAAGTGAGTTTGTGTGTTGATGTGGCATGCGTTAATTAGGTGATGATATGTATAG
>JBNKYI010000561.1:0-722 GCA_050300815.1 Fibrobacterales bacterium | reverse complement strand
ACTGGTCACCTGCACACCACGAGACAAGCAAGCGCAATTCTCCAACCAAGAACAAAGATAAAGGTACGACCAACGAAAAGTCCAGGATTCAAATTCAAACCTCAGCATGTCACTGACTTATCACAATTAAACCAAGGAATTGTCACTTGGTTTCTCAACACCCACCTCAACGTCGATGCTATTAGTTGGAATCACTGTGGAGTTCATAGCAGCGATTTCTGCAAACTAGCTCAATGTACTCAATCAAGTGAAAGGAACATCTCTGGATGAGATTAGGATTGTTTGGAATTACCCAGATGTTTATTCTGGACTGAGATATTGAATTCATCATTGTGTTGTTGCTTGGAATGTCACACCCAGTTTTTATGCTGGAACCAAGTACTCATCGCATGTATGCCCATGATCATTTATTCCACACACACAGACATAAAGTGTTGACAGATAGCCAAATGTCATGAATAAAGTATAATTATTATATAAATAATGACCATTAAAGACTACGATGACTCTCACGAAAGCAGATCAGTGGAAGGCTCCATAAACCATAGGAAAGCAACTGGGGCAGCGCAATTCTACAACTCCTCATCGAAGAATTTTCCATCTCCATCTTCTGAGCGGTAATAAAGCTGTAAGCAGAAATGAACCTATACTTCACTCTGAAATTATTAGCATTTATTTCTTAAGTTAAAGTTGCTGGCTAAGACTACCCAAATTAAGTTGAA
>JBNKYI010000560.1:0-731 GCA_050300815.1 Fibrobacterales bacterium | reverse complement strand
GAGAGACCATCGCTCACAAAGACACAAGCCAAACTCAACATCATAAAGGATGGAAAGACTTGTACGACACTCATGACTGCATGGCTAAGCATAACTAACCAAGTATAAACCCAAATCCCAAAGGTATGAGGCTTAGGTAATAATATTAAAGCATGCATGCCGTTATGTGAACTAGAGAGAGAAAGCACATATGATCAATATGGTCAAGGGTCACTTTCCTAGATTTCCCGCTAGCTGCTCAAACTCTTGGTTGTCGAGCTCCTGTAGATTCTCGAAGTCATCGACGCCTAATGATAGCGACTAGAAACAAGAAACACAAGCAAATAAATAAAATGGTACACCAAATAGTACCTAAAGTCTAAACAAATAATATCAAAAAATTCTACTCATCGCTACAAAAGTGTGAGCGCAAGAATCAGCTAAATCGGAGCCACGGTTAAGAAGTTATGAATGTTTTAATTTAATAGATTAAAAAGTAATTAAAATAAATAAGATTAATTAAGGAAGGACCTAATCATAATTATAAAAACTTAAACAGGGTCCTAAACATAAAATCACAGGGGCAAAATATATAATTTTAGAAAAGTTTAGGGTGTTTTGTTGTAAAAATACAGGGGCTCCGAGGATTTTCTGAATTAAACAAATTAGTTTCCTAAGGAAAAAGGCGTGGACTAGGTCTATGACTCCATGGACCGAGTTCACAGAATCCGGCGAGCAGGGACTATGGGGTT
>JBNKYI010000559.1:455-738 GCA_050300815.1 Fibrobacterales bacterium | reverse complement strand
GGGGAAGCCGATACGATAGCCCACCCGCTCGACCGGGGTCATGTTCAGCGCCACCACGATCATCGGATCGCCGGGCGCACCTTTGCGCAGGAAGACGAAAATCGAATTTTCGGAATCGTTCGATTCCAGCCATTCAAAGCCTTCGGGGCGGCAATCGTTCAGATGCAGCGCCGGGTTGGCGCGGTACATGTGGTTGAGATCGCGCACCAGAAGCTGAATACCGCGATGTTCGGGAATGTCGGTCTGGTGCCAATCGAGGCTGGCCGCGTAATTCCACTCGCGC
>JBNKYI010000559.1:0-445 GCA_050300815.1 Fibrobacterales bacterium | reverse complement strand
TGGGCAAATTCCTGCCCCATGAACAGAAGCTTCTTGCCCGGATGGGTCCACATATAGCCGTAATAGGCTCGAAGATTGGCGAATTTCTCCCAGCCATCGCCGGGCATCTTGCCGATCATCGAGCCTTTGCCATGCACCACTTCATCGTGGCTGATCGGCAGGATGAAGTTTTCGCTCCAGGCATAGACCAACGAGAAGGTCATCTCGTGATGGTGATATTTGCGATGAACCGGCTCTTTCTGGATGTATTCCAGCGTGTCGTTCATCCAGCCCATGTTCCATTTGAAGCCGAAGCCCAGCCCGCCCATATCGACCGGGCGCGAAACGCCCCCGAAAGCGGTACTCTCCTCAGCCACGGTCATGATGCCGGGATGTTCGCCATAGGCGAGCACATTGGTTTCCCGCAGCAGCGCGATGGCCTCGTAATTCTCGCGCCCGCCATCCT
>JBNKYI010000558.1:0-740 GCA_050300815.1 Fibrobacterales bacterium | reverse complement strand
CAAACCCTCATCGGGTCATTCAGAGAATACACGGTTGAGAAATTCATGAGTCTTGTTCATCCATTCCGTTGTGTGAGCTCCACTTTTCTTTCAACCACCGTACATCCACCTATGACCCTCATCAGTCATTCTAGAGGAAAAAATCCATTCAATAAAGATACATCATAAGTACCACGTGTTTCTAGATATCATGGTCTTATACATGTCTATAAGAAAGGATAGGTCCTAAACCCACCCAAGAGTCACCGTTAGAGCATGCTATTTATGATGAGCCACAGGGTCTGAATGAAATTTCGGCAGCATAACCCCGCTGCTCTCTAACTGCACTCCTGAAAATGGTGCAGCAGAGAACATCAGGGTTATACTGTTGAAATTTTGACCGAATCTGAACCAGGCGTCTTGTCATAAGCACGCTTTCTCGGACACTCTGAGGCTGTCTAAAAAGAAACAATTCCGAACCTACACGCCTCACATGTGTAGCACATGTAAAATATGTAGGTTCAAAATAGGTGATGCATAGAGTTCCGCAACCTATAACCTAACCGTTGAAATAAGCTAATAATTGAAATAACATTGGAAATAAGGAAACAATTAAATTAACATTGCAATTAAGAAAGCAAATAAATTAATAATGCAATTAAGAAAACAATTGAAATAACACTTGCAATTAAGGAAACAATTAAAGTAATTTTGTTAGGATGATGGTATAAGCAAGAAAAAGAAACTTTGTTACCTAATTT
>JBNKYI010000557.1:0-751 GCA_050300815.1 Fibrobacterales bacterium | reverse complement strand
ATATCCTGATATGGAATAAGGATTCTTGACGGCCTTGATTCTCCTTCTGACTCCATGGCGATATTTGCTATCGCATGCGCTACGGCAGCACCACCGTTGGAGTGATGAAGAATGATATCGAGATGGGCCATCTACAAAAGATCAGAGAGATTTAAGAAAAGGAAAAGAATGATTCTTACAACTTAAATAGATGCGCTAAAAGAGCAGGATAGCAAAAGATGAGTAACAGAATAGATCTTTTAAAAAGGGATGGAGTGAAAATAGTTTTGGTTGTAAAATAACCTTTTAAAATATGACTCTTCTATCTAGGCTAGCGTTCCTATGGTTGACACAGCTCTGGTACCACTTCTGTCATACCCAATTTTGCAAGCAAAATCAAGTACTCATCATATGTATGCCTAGGATCAATTGTTCGACACATATGGACAAAAAATATTCACAGATAACCAAATGTCACGAATAAAGTATATTTATTACATAAATAATGTCTCTAAAGACTATGACGACTCTCAAAGGAACAGAATAGCGGAAGACTCCATAACATCACAGAAACGACAACCGGGGCAACACGTAGCCTAGAACTCCTTGTCGAAGAATTCCAACCCATCCTCTCATTCTGAGCAGCAGGTTTGAGTAGCAGGGGAAAATAGCAAGGTTGAGTACACTTATGGTTGGTACTCAGCAAGTGCAGGAAATAATGATATGCATGATATAATATCAAAGGTAAAGCTATAATAAGATTAAATGCAGA
>JBNKYI010000556.1:0-759 GCA_050300815.1 Fibrobacterales bacterium | reverse complement strand
AATTCATTCAGTACATCATCATACATACATTCATATTCATTATATCAAAGTGTTGATATATTATTACAATCCATATCACAAATTTTAAATGTCACTATTCAAATATTACATAGATGACAGATTAATAAAAATTTAAAAAGGATAAATAGAGCATATTCTTGGTCTCCAAACATATCGTTTGAGTTGTACTCAACGATCATGTTCTCTTCATCAATGTAGTCATCGATCGATAGACTTGGCTTTGCAGCTTCATTAGGGCGTTTGCCTGAAGTCGTAGCCTCATCGGATGCAGCGTTGAAATGAGTTTCATACGATCCTTTTGCTTTTTCAGCCTCTTTGAGGAATTTCTGGTACAAGTTGACCAATTGTTGGGAAATTTTGAACTTCTTGCAATATGATTAGCACCACCACAACGGTGGCACTTGAAGGATTTCTTTTCTTTCTCCAAAATTTGGTCTTTGAATTTGTTCTTCTTGTGCTTATTCATAGCACATATTTTATGAACAACATAATTATAATCACCAATAGATTTGTAATCTTGTGGACATAAATAAGTCCATTCATGATTTGACTTTGACTAAATCATTTCCTTTTGTTGCCCATAACTAGTTTGAAGAGCAACTCAAAGTACATTTCTCCGTCATATTTTCTGACTTCAAGTCAGGATGGTGTCTTATAATCTATAAGGCATTATACTTGTTTGGTTTTAACAATTCTTGTTACCTCTCAACAAGAGGTGTAATTGCTTCATACATCCCT
>JBNKYI010000555.1:0-808 GCA_050300815.1 Fibrobacterales bacterium | reverse complement strand
GTATAAATGAAATTGAGGACAGATTATGATAGATGAATCAGGGTCATTTGACCAATTGGGCTATGAAAGCTTTTTACATTCCAAAGGTTATACCCCTCAGTTGGTCGCCTCTTATGTTAAAGTGGTACTGAGGTATTTTAAGACCTCTAGGGTCGAAAAACGTCTGCCTACCTTGGCTGAACTCAACGAATTTGTGTACCAGCTTAGCCAAGACTACGAGCTTAGTTCTCACCAAATGGCCTTGAGTATTCAGGGTTTAGAGATGTATTTTGTCGAATTTAAGCAGAGTATTTCTCAAACCACAGCTCCTATTAAAGATCCAGCTGAGGCCCTAGCTAAGTACGAACAAGTGGCTCAATTAATGCACCTCTCACGCTCGACGGTCAAGTGCTATAGGTCTTGGATCAAAAGGTATTTGCGACTCTTCCCCGATCAATTCTCAAATCGAGAATTTATACCCTCTTTCATTTCAAAAATGGCCGACCGCGACCAATACGCACAGCAAACCCAAAAGCTAGCCCTAAACTCTCTCGTCTTCTTGTTTCGCCATGTTCTTACTCTTGAAGTCGGCAACCTTAAGGGAATCCAATTTTCGAAAATGCCACCGAAGCTCCCTGAGGTTTTAAGCAAAGATGAGGTGCTACGCATTTTTGATCGAGCAAGCCCTCAAGACCGTCTCATGTTTCAACTGCTCTATGGAACGGGCATGCGCTCAGGAGAACTTCATCAGCTTCGGGTTGGAGACATTGATTTTAACCGTAACCTCATTACGATATACCTAGCCAAAGGCAATAAGAATCGCTTCGTC
>JBNKYI010000554.1:0-819 GCA_050300815.1 Fibrobacterales bacterium | reverse complement strand
AGGCAGTGCTTTAGTAGCGGCAAGGCGGTCCTCGCAAAAGGAGGTGAGAGCAATGTGCGCCATTAGCTCAATGCCGCTGTCAGGCTCGCTGCCATAGACAGAACCCAACCACGGCTCCATGGGGTCAAAGGGTATCGTCATGCTAACCTCGCACTGGTCCATGCCATGGGCCGTGTACAGTCAGCAACGGTAGATCGGAGCGTCCCCGTCGTAGCGAGATGGATGAGTGCGTCGTAAAGCACTCTCGGGAACCCCGGGCAATGCTGGCTCGTGGAACACAGTCTCCCGTCCTTAGCGAGGTCGAAGTGGGGGTAATCGTTTAGCTCTATCTGAAACACAGACATAAACATGTCACTAACCCCATAACCAATGCTCAAAAGTCAAATACAGAAATCTGTATAAAATGAACAACAGTAAGTAAAAAGCGAAAATGGAGTTCCCAAAGGAATTTGTTTCGGAGTTCAACACCAAAAACTTGAGCAACTCTACTAGCTTTCTCTCCATTACTCATATGATTCTGTCCACTAAACGGTTTAGAGGTTACGGAATTTTGAAGATTAATGTCGCTACTGAATTCTGCACCTAGATAGAACAGTGGCAAACGGATCTTCAATTTCCAGTCTCGGATTGGCCGAAACTCCGGAAGTTCTGAATACCGTTTCGGTAGACAACTCTCTCAGCTTTTCGATGGTCCATCAAACGGCCCAAAACAGTTAGTGATTTCTGAGTTACAGATATCGGAAACTCGACCAGTTGCAGAATCAGGATTTCTGGGCAGAATTGACCTTCCTATATAAATCAGGTTTTTGGCAAAATTTT
>JBNKYI010000553.1:0-824 GCA_050300815.1 Fibrobacterales bacterium | reverse complement strand
AGGATGCTCTTTTGGTCTTCTTTTCGAACTAGCTCCCTGAGTGCCAGATCGACAAGTTCTCGTTTCGTTCGTAAGCCCGTGATTTTCAGTCCCTTGCTTACTAGGCTGTCGTCCAAATTGATGTTTGTTCTACTCATACACCAGAAATGTCTCAATTGGTGTATCTGGTCAATTCTTTCTTTTTGGCCAACGTGAAAGCCATACGCGGAAGTCAGCGCGGAGCGCTGGCTGGAGTTGTATGGGCTGACTGGTTGGCACAACCTTTCTTTGTGTTTGAGTGTTTACAGTTCCTAGGTGGCATAGAACAGAATAGTAGAAATAAGCACCAAGCTCGCGACTGTTGGTGCGATACCAAGAAATCTATAAGCTAAGTTTAGACTCTTCCATGATTTTCTCGTTATGATCGCCAAGTAGATTGAAATGAGAGGGAATAAAACGCAAACCGTCATGAAGAAGATGAACCCGTTTGCCATCGCCTCTCCAGCGGGGTCATCGTATCCTCGCGGGATGGACGCTAAGGCCATTCCAACAGGAATCGTCGATAGCAACGCCACGTATCCGACTGCCAACTTTATAACTGGTTTTCTTGTTTCTAGAGTCACTTTCTTTCTGCCAACGCCAAGGCCATGCATGGAGGCCTCAGTTGGGGTTTCTTTTAGAGTTTGGTTGATTTGGGATTATCGAAGTGGAAGAGGGGAGCGTTTGCCGGAATTGTATGAGCCGACTTGTTAGGCTTCATTTTTTGAATCGTTTTTGTCTCCATAGGGATTTCGCTTCATCGATTTCATCATCGTCTATTTTCAATGACGAATGGAGTTTGTAGT
>JBNKYI010000552.1:0-844 GCA_050300815.1 Fibrobacterales bacterium | reverse complement strand
GTACATTTCGGAGAGATGGTGATCAGATTCGGAGGAATAAAATATATCTTCTATTTTATCGGCAATGTCTTCGTTGTGGCCAACGCAAATGCCGAGGCCAATCGAAAGGGATCGTTGATCTTTCGATACCCATGGATCCCATTCTTCTTCGATATCAATCTGATCTTTAGTGATTCCTTTGTCGTTCAGGAAGTTGGTAATTCCAGCGAATCCGAATTCTTTCAGTTCTTCGTGTATTGATTCTGGGAGTGAATCCTCTTCTTCGGAGCATGGTATGATTTCCAGAAGCTTCTTTAGTTTTTCTGGATTTCTGGGGTTTAGGGTGATCGTGAGATCTGGCCCGATGATTAGGTCAAAGTCTTTCATTCTTTATTTGCCCAACGCCAAGCTCTCACGACGAGCGCTTGCGCTCGTTGTGAGAAGCGCCTTGTTCGCCCTTTTTTAGTTCTTTCGCTAGTTCACGAATCTCTTCGTTTTCACTCATTTCTGCGATATCAAAGAAGTTTCCAGTGTCGGATTCTATCGTAGTGTTAGCACCTCTATCGATGAGTAGATCAATCATATCTTTATGTCCCTGTTCCGTTGCCTCGTGGAGTGGCGTGTATCCATGTTCGCCTCGAGGGTCAACTTCTGCTCCCTCGTCCAATAGAATCCTAGCTGAATCGACATCGCCCCAAACCGCTACAACATGAAGCATGGTTTCTTCGAATGGGGGACGTCCTTTTGTATTTGGTGAATCGATTTCTATTCCCTCGAATTGCACAAGGTCGGCGTACCTTATTTTTTCGATTACCTTTGCTAGAGACTCATTCATCTTTTTTCGGCGAACGCTGAGGTGATGCAC
>JBNKYI010000551.1:0-876 GCA_050300815.1 Fibrobacterales bacterium | reverse complement strand
CACCGGGGCTTGCCTTGATCAAAAGCTTAGTTATTATCCTCGCCACTTGACACTTGTGGACCCTCGAACACCTCCAGAACTTGTTCCTCTTGGACTATCGATTCCGACTCTGCTTGCACGTGATCTAGCGTATGCATAAACATGAGCCGAGAGCAATATGGTTCAATGCATGAGGTGCAAGAGCAATCATGATGCAAAAAATAAATAACCTAAGCATATTATCCAAAAAAAGATTTATTTTACTAATTACTACAAGTTTTCCTATTTATTAACTATTTAACTAAGCACTAGAAAATTAATAACATGAGATTGGTAGGGCTAACATGGCTCTTTTATTTTATGCAGGTTATAAACAGCATGAGGAATCATTCCACCAAAATTTAATATTTTCCTATGCATATTTTATTTACTACAATTTATTTATTGTACAAACAGAAATTAAATCATACAAATTATTCTGCACAGGAGATAATTATGAAAAATTTTGTACAACCTACTGAGTATGACATGCACATGTATGCAAAGTTTCAATACTTAGATGCTCATAGATTTTTGTAATTAAATACTTCAAGATTTGATTTAAATTTTTCTCTGTGAGGCAATAATGCACAAAAAGGAATCTGGTCAAGCCTATTGCAAAAATATTCTAAACAGGAGTCTACAAAAAAATATTTTATATTTTTATTCCATATAATAAGCTTGAATTCAAATGTCAGAAGTGGTTTGATATTTTTCTTGAATTGATTGAATTTCCTACAAATTTTAGAAGCTTTAAAACTATTTAAAATAATCAACAAAATCAAATAGGAAATTGTGAAGGCTACTGTGCTCCTGGGCCATATTTGGCCAGGCCCAACCGGTTGACCAGTTGCCCAT
>JBNKYI010000550.1:0-938 GCA_050300815.1 Fibrobacterales bacterium | reverse complement strand
ACATGTTGATCACATAGTTCTATTTGCTTCATAATTGTACTTCAAGTGACGCATCAATAAATACATTTATACTTTTCATTTAGAACCTTCTTATCCAGTTAACACATGATGTTAGACCTTTAAGCAAGTTGTCATTCAATACAACAAAATCCATTTGGGGCCTAGATGCACTTTCAATCTTTCCCTTTTTGGTGATTGATGACAACCCTTGATTAAAGCTTACAAAAGATATTCAATAAGCAATTTTGGATCCATACATATAGAGTTAGCTCCCACTAAATATGTGCATATTGAATGAAATTCAATTTTGGCCAAAAGTGCCATTTAGTGCATTTTTCAAGAAAATCCAAGAGAGCTCCCCCTATTCATATGCATCCGTGGGGTGCAACAAAAGTGTGTGTGAACATGTAAAAAGTGATGCACATGACAAGAGATTCACAACAAATAATTGAAAAGAATCATATGTTCTATCTGCCAAAACCGGACACTCCGGTGTGGAAAACCGGAACATCCGGTTTTACCAGGAAAACCGGACCATCCGGTTTGGAAAACCGGACTATCCGGTTTGGCAAACTGGAACATCCGACTTTTTCAGAAAACCAAATTTTCCTCAATTTGCTCGAAAACCTGATGCTTACTACGCCAAATCGTTTGTCACTGCATTTTCATCCCTGGAAACATGCTACACAGTAAAATCATCGAAAAGAGCAATAATTTGCAGACATTTATCAAAATATACATTTAAAGACTCATCGAAACATTGGTAAATATCAGCAACTTGCTACACGACTAACAAAGAATTTTTAAATATCTCAACATGTTTAACACTCATGGAACTAAGAATTTACAGACGTAACAGGATGGTTTCATATTCAGCCTGATTATTAATGTAAAAGTACTCTAAATGAGCGGATGTCTCAAAACAGCCCCTCTAGGTG
>JBNKYI010000549.1:0-954 GCA_050300815.1 Fibrobacterales bacterium | reverse complement strand
CAATAAAATGCGTCATGTAACACCCTGTTTTACGCTTTTTCCTAATTATCTTCATTATAAGCTTAATCAAGTATCAAGTACCATGGTTAATCCAGTCGCCGAGGTTCAGAATTGGAATTCAAAGTCAGGAGTTCAAATTTGAAGTCTCAAGTTCTGTTTAGTGTGGACCGATATGCTCAGTCAGCAAATTTTCAGGATTGATCGACGTCGAATCAGACCACACTCCTAAAAGAGAAAGGGTTCCTCATGGATTTTTCTACACGTGTTAAAATCTACAAAAATTATAGACGTCAACAAGTTTTTATTTCAAGGGTCTAAGCAGAGCTAATCAATTCTATTCTCGGACTTGGAGAATCTCTCGAATTTTTCTTAACGATTAGCCCTCTTTGAAATTCAATATCTTCTTTGATTTTAAGAGTTAGTGTGTACATGTCACTCAGATCATATTTCAATCTTTAAAGATCATCATGGAGCACTTCTTATAAAAAGTTGAGCTTTGATGGATTTGCGATAAGGATTTCAATTAGCCTATCTGACTAAAATTCATTCAAATTAGTTTTCCTAAAATCTTTTGATTAATTCAAAATCTGTGGGGATTTGGAAGAAGTTGCCAACACGAAAAGTGTTCCAAATTCTAACAAATTCCATCGAAATCCAAAGCTTTCAAGTCCCTAGAATTCAAAATCAATCAAATTTGACTCAATTTGGTTCTCTGAATCTTGATTCAAATTCTGTTCCAAATTTATGTAGACTTCGATACAGAAATTTGTTCCTTATTTCAATACCTACATGTCCCTATTTTATTTGAAAATTTTTGAGTAACAAAAGGCCAAATTTGACTGGTTCAAATTTGAATCCATATGAAAAATCATTTGAATAAATAGTAGGGGACATTGTGTAGCGCCGGGCCCACCGGTTAGCCTCCCGTTCCTCTGTCGAGTGCTGCAGGCGCGT
>JBNKYI010000548.1:0-978 GCA_050300815.1 Fibrobacterales bacterium | reverse complement strand
GTCACTCAAATAAGAGAAAAGAAGAACGACAGCGAGTATCTCACCAGCAAATACGAATACAATAGCGGCAATCTCGTTGCTATTGATGAAGCAAATGGGAGTCGCCATGAGTTTGAATTAGACCCTGTAGACGCCGCTACCAATAAGGTTAAAAGCTTTGATGGCTTTGTGCACAAGCACACTCACTTTGCAGACTCTGATAAAAAGACACGGCTCATCGAAGAGTATGCTTATTATGGTTGGAATGATCTAGAGAGCCCCTTTATGCTCACCAGTCTTAGAAAAACCTTAGAGCTCACTACAGATAAAGGAAATACCGTTGGCGACCCTGTGCAAGAAACTCACCGCTTTGCTTTGCAATCTGATACCATTGAGGTGAATGAGGGCGGGCATATCTATAGCCATGTCACCAACAGAACCGTGCCCATAAGCTCAGTCGTGGGAGCCGATGGCACACCATTTACCACAGCTTATGCCTATGATCACGATCGACTGATTCTAAAAAAAGAAAAAGTCGGTTTTGATAAAGATCTCCCTATTATCACTCTATACAACTATAATAACTATGGCAATCAAACTTTAGCGATTAAAAACCCCAGCTTTTTAATGGGGAGCTCGGCTTATTTTGAGGTCTCAAAGGCCGATAGCAACGCGCTGGGAAAAATCAGTGAAGAGATCTTAAACGGAACGTTTAACTTTGACTTTAAAAAACTCAAAGAAGATCTGCAGGTTATAGGCATTGACTCAAACTCTTTAGAAGCCTTAGACCTTACAGAGATATCTCTTTATTATCCTCAAAATAATAATAGCTTTTGGAGGGACTCGCTTTTAGAAGGCGATACTCTTTTTACCCCAGTGCCTAATAAGGCAGGGTTTGAAGTCTTTGGGCGTTATAATGTAAATACGAAGATGGGCGAAGGGTTTATGCGCAAAGAACGCGAAGTGCAACCCGGGCAATCACAGTTTGTTTTAAATGCA
>JBNKYI010000547.1:0-988 GCA_050300815.1 Fibrobacterales bacterium | reverse complement strand
AAGTATCCGAACAGTACACTTGGCCCCAACCACATCTCTTGCTGGCCGACCTCACCCAACGGATGAAACCGACTTGACCCTGACCACCACAACCCCCAAACCCAACCTCAAACAAAGATTCAAACCGTCGACTTAACACCGATAGGCCCGCTGCCGTCTGAGCGAAGATTTTTCAATAAACGCTGCCAGCGAGAGAACGCCGCTCGCCCCACCAACGAGTGAGGCAACGGATGCCCTCCGAAACCTCAACAAAGACGCCCCAGGTTCGACCGGAATTGTGACGTCAGGCTATGGCTACAAAAAACCCTTCCACGAATTCTCTCACCAAGCTAACGCTTGAGCTAACGCGACGCACGTGCAGGGCAACAACCAAATATGATGTCCTGCATGAGACATCACACCGCCAACGAACGCACCTCGATTGTACAACAACTTGACCAACAACACCAGCCTCAATCGGGCACTCGCACCAATCAAATCTTGCTTGGGCGGTCGCGTTGAGCGATTGGTTAGCTTGGCTTGGCCCCAACCACATCTCTTGCTGGCCGACCCCACTCTACGGATGAAACCGACTTGGCCCCCGTTCCCTACAACTCCAGACCCAACCTCAAGCAAAGATTCAAACCGTTGGCCTTAACGCCGATTGGCCCGGTAGCATCTGAGCGAAGATTTTTCAATAAAGGTTGCCAGCGAAAGAACGCTGCTCGCCCACCAACGAGTGAGGCAACGGATGCCCTCCGTTACCTCAACAAAGACGCCCCAGGTTCAACTGGAATTGTAACGTCAGGCTACGGCAACAAAAAACCCAACCTTCCACGAATTCTCTCACCAAGCTAACGCTTGAAATTACGCGATTGCGGGTGGGCGATGGTCGCTACAATTACCCACTCCTGTGCTGGTACGTAACCATTGTAAAAACGCAGCATAGCAATTCGCGTGCATTGATTTGTTAGCTGCGACCCCACTGACCAGTACGGCTGTTTTACAA
>JBNKYI010000546.1:0-1015 GCA_050300815.1 Fibrobacterales bacterium | reverse complement strand
CACACTTCGTTTTCAAGCCCGTTTACAATCATGCTCTGGGTTGTGGTCACTTTTAGCTCCAATCAATTAGGCCAGTTAAGAAGAAGTGTGAGCGATGGTGCCAGACATGCGTCTGACACCATGATTTCGTTTATATTTGCAAAATGAGTATTCCTTGGTATTTCCACGTTCCCTTTTGCCCCAAAGTTTGCGCTTATTGTGATTTTGCGGTGATGAAAGCCCCTGAGCGTTTACACGAAAAATGGCTCGAGGGAGTTAAAGAAGAAGTGAAAGTCAAGCTTGAACACTATCCCGCTGCCCAACGATTAAAGACCTTGTATTGGGGAGGAGGCACTCCTTCAATTCTTTCACCGCGCATTGTTGAAAAATGGGTGGAACACCTTCATGAGCTGCTCGACTTTTCAGATTTACAAGAATGGACTTTAGAGGCAAATCCCGAGCACATCACTGATGAGAACCTTAGCTTTTGGAGAACCTTAGGAATTAATCGAATCAGTTTGGGAATACAATCTCTTAGTGAGCAGCGATTAAAAATTCTCGGTCGAACCCATAACGCGCGCCAAGCGCTTCAGTCGATGGAGTCGCTCGCTCGTCAAGAGTGGAATTTTTCGGTGGACTTAATGTTTTGTTTGCCGGGGCAATCTCAAGAAGAGTTTTTAAGAGATCTAGAACGCGTTTTGAGTTTTGGTCTCCCTCATCTTAGTTTCTATGGCTTGACCATCGAATCTCAGACGCGTTTTGCTCAAGAGCAAGCCAAAGGGCGGTTTAGAGGTGATAAACGATTGCGTGAAAGCGAGTACTCCTCAATGTATCAAGAGGGGGTTGATCGGCTTGCAAGTGCAGGGCTTGCTCGCTATGAAATTTCGAATTTTGCTCGTCTGGGTTTTGAATCAAAGCACAATTCTCTCTATTGGTCTAGAGAACCCTATTTGGGAATAGGGCCGGGTGCGCATAGCTTTTGGGATTCTACTCGCTTTTGGAATTCACGTCATTTTAATAAATGGCTTGCTCTTAA
>JBNKYI010000545.1:0-1070 GCA_050300815.1 Fibrobacterales bacterium | reverse complement strand
AATTTACAATTTCACCCCTATACTTCATCCAAATTCTATTTTGCCCCTGTCCTTTTTACAAAGAAGCCCTCCACACATTCTATATTCACCAATATACCCTGCAATCTTCCAAAATTCTAATTTTGCCCTTCGAACTTCTTTCCTTCATATCTTTTTAACCGTAACTCCGAATCAGGTGATTCTTACGTCAGAATTCATAGAATTACAGCATGTATCTCTTCAAGCTATCTATATTCTTATGATTGTTGTATTTGTTTGATTGTATGCTTGAGCATTAGGAGAATTCATTCCAAAGACAATGTGTGAAGACGCCAAGATCAAGTATACGAAGACTCCTATATTTTCTTTTCAAATCAATGAGGCAAGTGTCCTTGGTCAACTTTGCACCTATTGTATTCCTATCTATTCTATAGTATGTAGAAATTGCATGATAAGAGTAAGCTTGCGAGCACCTATGCTTGAAACTACTAGAACTTCGATTGATTATTCCTTGGTAACCCCGTGGAGTTGAATGGTTAGTGTATTTTTTAGTAGAACTGCTTAGCCCTGTATCTCCAATAGTCAAGCCTGTGGAAGCTGCACTACGCTTACCCTAATTCCGCTGTTTGCTGCTATGTAATCTTTTTTAGACCCCTGGGTCATTATGTAAGGAATATTATTTGCTTATTCGAAACATTTCATCTATTTATCATATTGTTGCTATGTGTGTGATTAAACATCCTGGGCACATGTATGGAGGCTTCGGTTCTGTTTCCTAGAACCGGGGTGTGACACTTGTCTTTTCTTCAACTAGCGTTTGGTAAATTTGGGCTCCTAGAATTGTGTAAGTTAAATTTGTTTAAATTCCGCATTAAAATTTTGAAAACAAAAAGAAAGCCCAATTCACCCCCCTCTTGGGCCATCGATCCTTACAGATACCCAACTAAGATTTTATTATATAAACCTAAGGGTGTGTGTAAGTCATCTCTTACATTCACACTAGCACTCAAGCAAAAATTTGAATCAAACATTTGCACATCAAGAAAAACATCAATCCTCTCATAACGGTATAGCGTTTACAATAGACTCGA
>JBNKYI010000544.1:0-1099 GCA_050300815.1 Fibrobacterales bacterium | reverse complement strand
ATTATTACTTCTATAATGATGCCCTACGATGATCCTGGCGTGACTAACCATCCTTGTTTATGGGCAAGATGTCACAAAATCAACACTAGTACGCACAATAGTCCAAACGCTCGTATTGAGAGAGATTAGATGCATCTTCATCGAGTATCTTCGTCCCAACGAAACAGGGGGCTTTACCAACGGGTGCTGAAGTGAAGGCGTTAGAGGGAGGCAAATTATCATAGTTAAAGGAAGTTTTGTTATAGGATCTCTTATCTCCCTTCCTTCCTATTTTGCCCTTGTCATTGACTTCTTTGGATGAATCATCAGTTTCTTTATTTGATGAAGAGGAAGAAGTCAATTGCTGACTTTTAGAATCCTTGAACTTCTTCTTGAGCTTATCGATCTTTTTTTAGAGCTTGAGTTGCTTGAGCTCAGAGGAGAGTTGCTCCACACGGGAGTCCTTCAAAGCTTCATCAACGGGGGAGGTCTTACCATCAGAACAATCACCTTTAGGTGGAATGACTTGCACTTCATCCCTGACCTTAGACATTGTCTCTCCAAGCAGTTAAGCTTGTTGATGGAGAGTTTGACTCTGATACCAATTAAAAGTTGTCTAGAGGGAGGGGGTGAATAGGCAATCAAACATGAAACTCAACTAATTTAAACAAGTTAAATCAGGGGCACCGGATATATCCGGCCTCAGGGCGGATATGTCCGATGAATCAGGATATGTTTGGTGGAGCTCATTCTTATGTTTGGATTGAAGCTCACCGAGATATTGAGTAAGCAAAGGGGTATAAGTGTTGATGTAAATACATGCTTTAGAAAAAGGTATTAAGAAATAAGGTATGCATCGAGTCTAGCCTGCCTTAAGAATCAAGGGTGATGAGTTTTGGGAATCTAGTATTCCAATAAGATCTTGATTAAAGTGGAGTAAGCTATAAATACTTCGGCTGTCAGAAGTAAGAATATGCTCAAATAAAATTCACCCTAATTTAGTATAAGAAAATCAAAATATCTTGACATATATTAGTTTTTCAGACCTAGATCACTGGAAATTGATTAAGAAAGTCCTACATTATTGTAGGACATAGAAATGCTCATGATAAGATAAATA
>JBNKYI010000543.1:0-1106 GCA_050300815.1 Fibrobacterales bacterium | reverse complement strand
GCAACTGAGCCCCTCATTTTACTCGCAAAATTGGCGAAGACTAAACCTTAAATGAGCCCGGCGAATCACGCCGCGCAGCGGTGGCTTTTCAGCGCCCAGCCCTCAGCGGCGCTTGCGATGGCCTGAGCTAGTCGAAGGCAGCTGAATCGCTTTACCCCCCTTTTGTCGATCTACAAAAGGGGGCCGCTGTCGCGCGGCCGCGCCGCACAAACATCAGGATTAAGCCGTGAAATTCGAAGAGTTGAAACGGACTCCAAAAACATCACCGCGATATCTCTACGAAATCCCCCGAAATCCCCACAATAAGGGGCCGGTTTGGACCAAATGAGCCGTAGAGTATCCCTCATCCCCTATGGGTGATTTTAAAATTTGAGCAAAAAAAAGACTGCCCTAAAGGCAGTCTTCAATTTCGCGGGAGGAGTGGGATTCGAACCCACGGTACGGGATGAACCGTACGACGATTTAGCAAACCGCTCCCTTCGGCCACTCGGGCATCCTCCCGGGAGTGCGGTGCAAATTAATTAAATGCTTTTGAGGTGTAAAGGGCAAAACCTGAGTAAGCGAGTGACTCAAAACAACTTATTTCTTCTCAGGTGTTTCTTTTGCTATTGGGTTTGAGTTAAGATCAGGCCAAGTCTTATGCATGACTTCAACAAAATGTTTGACAGGCTGAGCTCCTGAAATTGCGTATTGGCGGTCAAAAATAAAAAAGGGAACCCCTCGAACCCCCAACTCTTCGGCTTCTTGAATCTCTTTTTGAACCTGTTGGGCATAGGATTCATTCTCTAAAGCGCTTTGAACTTCTGCAGGTGTTAATCCCGCTTGCAATCCGCATTGCACAAGTGTTTCTTTGTCAGAGAGATCTTTGCCCTCAGTAAAGTAGGCATCAAAGAAATGAGATTTGGCGAGATCTCCCAACCCTTTGCTCTTGGCCATTTGCAAGACCCGGTGAACCTTAAAGGAGTTGGCGAAAACCACTTTGTCAAATTGATCAGATAACTCTTGAAGGGGAACGTCTAAAAGCCATCCACTGCCTAAAATGACTACGCTTCCTTTTTGCTTATTAATAGCAACTTGAAGAATGTATTCCTTGGTTTTTTTCAAAT
>JBNKYI010000542.1:0-1130 GCA_050300815.1 Fibrobacterales bacterium | reverse complement strand
ATAATCGCATTCACAGTTGCCGTTGTTGGGCCCAAATCTTTCGCTACAATCAGCCCAGGTTTAAACTCCCAAAGCTTATCTTCAAGTTTGTATTCAACTTCAGCAAAAAGCCCTAAGTCAACAGGGAACTCTCCCATTTCAAAGAGTTGGATGATGTTTTCCCATTCAATGGCTTCAAATTCGAATTCTTTTTCTCCGTTAGATTCGGTTTTTTGTTCGAGTTCGGCAATAATTTCAGTATTCCACCGGGGAAGAAGTGCCCAGGCAAATTCAGCGAGAAATGCATGCTCTGCTTCAGTTTCATCACCTTCTTCGACAAATTTGGATATTGAGCGAAGCTCTATTTCTTTTTCGGTATATTCAACCATTGGCGAATAAACTTTTTGTGCTGAAGCAATTGAGGTAGCCAGTAAAACCCCTCCAATGCAAGTTGGAATGAAGAATTTGTTTTTCATATGTTTTCCTATGTATTTAGTGTTTGGTTTTGTTTGTAGTTCTTAACCCATAAAGTGAGGAGTCCCGTTATCCCGATAGTCGAGAAATAAAAGACCAATTGAATTCCTGAGGGACGATCTTGGTAACCCACCAAAATATGTAGCAGTTGCCCCAAAAGGTTTGATTGAGAAATAATCCCCGAAGAATCCCAGATTTTGTAGCCGAGTGCAGGGAGGGCACCCGCTTGTTCTAAATAAGCTGCGGCATTTGCGGCAAGCCCTGCAGAGAGAAGTAAAATCATCCACCCAGTGATCTGAAAAAATCGACTGACGGGGATGATGAGTAATCCCTTATAAAGAGTCCAACCCACTGCAATTCCGGCGCTAAGCCCTAGCATTGAGCCGATAAGAATTTGATCTATTCCCATATGAGAGGCGCTGAGACCTTGCAAAAAGAGAACGATTTCAGAGCCTTCTCGTAAGATGGCGAGACATACGACAACCGAGAGCGAATGCAAGGGCACATTGCCTTCGACCGCATCTCTGCCTACTTTTTTTAACTGTCTAGCTAATTCAGCACCGTGGCTGGCCATCCATATGTTGTGCCATCCCAGCAAGATGACAGCTGTCAACAGAATGAATGCTTGAAAGAATTCTTGACCCACCCCTTCAAAAGCGTTGGCGATTAGATCGGAA
>JBNKYI010000541.1:0-1141 GCA_050300815.1 Fibrobacterales bacterium | reverse complement strand
TTTTGCATTATTAAATTTTCTTTTAAAGAGATCTGCGGGTTGCAGATTGTCTCATTGAAAATTGAGAAACCTGTAGACCCGAAGACCTCAAGGTGAGTAACCTGAATACGATAACATAAAAACGCGATGGCCGAAGGCCATCGCGTTTTTAAGTCTTTAGTTGATTCTGCTGTGGCTTTGAATAAAAAAGTGATCGACCGTTGTAACCTCACCTTATTGACCGTTCCTGGTTTTGAGTGGTTAGGAGAATATTTGCAACAAAACAAAGTTGAGGTGATTAGCTCTCTTCCCCACTTTAGTAGCTCTCGCACCGACCAACAAAGAGGCAAAGGCGTTTTTGAGCGGTCTATTGAAGGGCTTCGCCTTCTCAATCAATTGGGCTATGGGCGAGAACTCCCTCTTCACCTTGTCTACAATCCCTCAGGACTTTTCTTAAGCGCTTCACAAACCGCACTCGAAAGAGAATTCAAAGAGCAACTCGCTCAATACGACATCGTATTCAACCACTTGTATTGCATTAATAACATGCCCATTTCTCGTTTCTTAGAAGCACTACTTCGCGCAAACAAGCTTGAACAGTATCATCAAACCCTAGTCAATGCCTATAATCCTGCGACACTCGGTGGATTAATGTGCCGACACCAGATTTCAGTGGGATACGAGGGTTCACTTTTTGACTGCGATTTTAATCAAATGCTCAATCTCGCTGCACAGTTACAAATGAACGTAAGTGACTTTTCTATGGAAAAATGGCTGAATCGAAAAATAACCTTGGGTAACCATTGCTTTGGGTGCACTGCAGGCGCCGGCTCTAGTTGCGGGGGCGAGATCAGTTAAAGATTTTAAAAGGGAGCTTATGAAAATTGCATTCAAGAGCAGTTCATAAAGTTCCAAAGATGCCCGCACATTTCATCTATCCCGTATTTTGCTTTCCAGCCTGTGGCTTTAGATAACTTTTCAGAATTAGCCCAGCACTCTGCAACATCTCCGGGGCGACGAGGTTTAATCGCGTAAGGAATCTGACAACCCGAGACTTTGGCAAAAGCATTGACCATATCTAAAACAGAAAAACCATTTCCTGTACCCACATTATAAGCCTCACACCCCTTAAAATTTTCGAGTAACCCGAAAGCAGAGACGT
>JBNKYI010000540.1:0-1151 GCA_050300815.1 Fibrobacterales bacterium | reverse complement strand
GCTTTCTCTGATTTATCCCACACTTCATCAGAACCAACGCGATTTTCAGGACGTGTTGAGAGCTTAATAATGACTTCGTTAAAGCCAAAATCTGCATATACCTCGTACAGCAGATCAATAAATTCTGATACCTCTGACTGAATCTGATCTTTGGGCGTAGTGTCTTCTTGCTTAGCAAACGGGTTACAACCCGCAAAAATTAAGGCCGCAACGGCCGTTGTTCCTATTAACCACTTGGTTTGCATTTTCAATCCTCCGCTTTTGTGAATGGCTAAATTCTATCACCCTAAAAAGGCGGAGTCCACAAAAAATGAACATGTCGTGACAATCTTCACGTTTAAAACACCAAGCAATAAAGAGGTTTATTTGCCTTATTTTTATATCAGATTGAAAGTCTTTAACATACGGTGAAGGTTGCCTCGATTTAACCCTAATAAACGAGCGGCCTGGGCTTGATTTCCCTTAGATGCCTTAAGAGCTTTTTCTAACTCACTTTTTTTGTAAGCCTCTATTTTATCGCGCAAAGAAGCGTTTCCCTTTTCAAAGGGCCCCTCCTCAGCATCAATGAGTGGTTTTCCCAAATCTGCATCCACTTCCTGCAATCCATATTCTGACAAGGCATCTTCAATATGCTCGACACTTAAAATTTTCCTCGATTTTTCCCACGGTTGAGCTACGACAATAGCCGCTTTGAGAACATTTTGCAACTCTCTCACATTTCCCGACCAATACATAGACTCTAACCATTTGAATACATCGGGTGCCATTCGCATAACGGGCACTTTTAACTCTCCGCAAATCTCATTCACAAAATGAATTGCAAGGTCTTTGATATCTTGCGGACGTTCTCTTAAAGGTTTTAACCTTAAGGGGAATACAGATAAGCGATGCCATAAATCTCTGCGAAACTCACGCTTCTCAACTTTTTCTTCTAAGGGATGATGAGTCGCTGCAATCACTCTTACATTCACTCTTTTGGTCGTATCCGAACCAATGGGTTGAATTTCGCCCTCTTGCAAAGCCCGTAAGATTTTCGCCTGTATGTTTAAAGACAGGTCCCCAATCTCGTCTAAAAACAACGTTGCTCCATCTGCCAACTCAAATTTACCTAGGCGGTTTCGATCGGCCCCTGTAAACGCTCCTTTACAGTG
>JBNKYI010000539.1:0-1163 GCA_050300815.1 Fibrobacterales bacterium | reverse complement strand
AGTTAAGCAATTTCAAAGCGGCGACATTTTCTATTCATCAAAGTTCAATACGACAGTTGATGGGGCAAACCGTTTCTTTTGTTTTGATCTTAATCATCGTTGTTTTTCTTGGGCAAAAGATGAAGCGGGCAATCGCTGCTCTGTTGGTGTTGAGTCACGTGGCTGAATATTTAGCCAAAGGAGAGTTGCAAAAGCCAGTAATGGTCACTTCAGATGATGAGATAGGAATTTTGCAAAACTCTTTTGAAACGATGCGCCAATCGTTGTTGAAAACGATTTTTAGTCTGCGCCGTTCGAATGACCAACTGCAAGAAAAAATCAATGAGGCTGAAAGTGCCAAAAGGGTGGCCCTTGACGAAAAAATGAATGCGATCAACGCGAACCGAGCAAAGAACGAGTTCTTGTCGGTTATGTCTCATGAAATACGTACTCCAATGAATGGTATCAGTGGCATGTTGTCGCTCCTCTCTCAAACTCATATGGATGAAGAACAAACGAATTTTATAGAGGGTGCGCAGAAGTCGACTGAGCGGTTGTTAGAAGTGCTGAATGATATCCTTGAATTTTCGAGAATAGAAACCGATCGTTTTCATTTGGAAATTTCGGAATTTCAATTTGCTGATGTTGTTAAACAAATTGAAACCTATCTTGAAAATTCGAATCTTAAAGCAAAAGGACTAATCTATAGAGCTCAGCTTGATGTTCCCCCAAATATAACGTTGGTGGGTGATCGACGGCGCCTGAGTCATATGGTGATTCAATTTCTTTCAAATGCGATTAAGTTCACCGAGCAGGGTAGAATAGAGCTTCGCGTAACTCATCGAGAATTGGTTCCTGGCAAGATGATGCTAAGAGTTGAAGTTCAAGATACGGGTGCGGGGATATCGCCTGAAAACAGCGAGGTGATTTACGATAGCTTCACACAAATTGATGGATCGATGACTCGAAGGTATGGCGGTGTGGGGATCGGGTTAGCCATTGTCAAGAGGGTTGTAGAAACAATGGGGGGTGAATATGGTGTTCACTCAGAATTGGGAATGGGATCGACCTTTTGGTTTGAAGTCAGTTTAGCGACGTTTGAAAGGCACATCTGTGAATCTGCACCCGATCAAAAAGATCCTATAGAGACACTGAAGGCGATGGTCATTGAACATAAATACAGG
>JBNKYI010000538.1:0-1171 GCA_050300815.1 Fibrobacterales bacterium | reverse complement strand
AAGCCCCTTCTCTTCAACTCGCTCTTCCTCAATTTACCGTTTATGCGGGTCAAGACACTGCTCGCCTAAGCAACAACCTCTCAAAGTATTTTGCGGGTTCTGCAGAGATGAACTATACCGTTAGTTCAGTGACGGGAGTGCTTAACGCTTACACAATCAATGACTCTCTCTTTGTCACTGGAATTTATGATACTTCGGCTACAGAGGTCTTGCAACTCAAGGTGGCTAATCCCATCGATACCCTTTCGAAAAGTCTGGTTGTAAAGATTGTTCCCCGTGTTAAAAAAGTGGCGAGTATCAAAGACACGACTTTGACTTCTGACCGCTATCAAATCGACCTTAGCGATTACTTTAACAATGCCATTCAATACCGTATGCGTTTACTTAGCGGCAAATCATTTTGCACGCTAACCAGTTGTCTTGCATTAAATGAAACCAAAAGCCAAGGCAACCCTATATTTACCCTAAGATCTCAAGATCGAGATACCCTAAGTGTAGAAGTCGAGGCCCTTCACAGCGGCAACAATGTGCTCGACACCTTTGAAGTGATTTTGGGATATGAAAACCAAGCGCCTTTGTTGGTCTCTCCCTTGAGTGACTACCAAATGGCTTATGGAACAGCCCAGAATCGTTTGTTGGGTGACTTAAGCGATGTTTTTGCGGGCAGCTCACCTATGAGCTATAGTTTTGTGGCTGATTCGAGTGTGCTTGCATTTTCAATGGTCGGCAGCAAAATTTACGCGAACCAAGTTAAAGGTAAAGCAGGTAAAGACACTCTCATTGTCACTGCCACAAACAATGTCGGCAGCCTTTCGGATACCGTCTATTTTAATGTCAATGAAGCTCCCCCCTTGGCCTTTAATTTTAATGACTCTATTGTAACTGTCGATATCGCCGATGGCAATGCAAACATCTATGTCTATTATGAACTCAATGGCAGCGGTGATTTTGAAAATGAAGCTCAGTGTTTAAATGGTTTTTGTGAACTCAAAAACTTCATTGGAAATTATAGAGTCGATTTAAAAACCACAAGTGATAGTCTTTTTGTCGATACCTTGGTGATGACCGTTAACGATGGTTTTGCTACGGCTAGCGACACCGTGCTTATAAAAGCCATTGATAGCAAGGCTCCTCCCAAAAAGTTGGCAAGCCTACCTGACACTTTGATTCA
>JBNKYI010000537.1:0-1175 GCA_050300815.1 Fibrobacterales bacterium | reverse complement strand
GATGGGCGCAAGGTGGCGGCCCCGCAGATGTTTCACAAGCCGGTGATCACGCAATTTTTTTGGATGGCTCAAAGCTATCCGAAATTTTTGCTCAAAGTCGACAAACCGGGAATAGGTTATAAACTCAAGTTTAAAGCGACTCCTCAATCGTCGTCGGTGGCGGGCACCAGTTCGTCATCGGGTTCTTCAAGTTCTTCAAATGCAAATCTTGCACCCATAGAGTGGTCTATGCCCTTTGGCGCCACCTCGTCTCCTCACATTGGCAGCAACCACTTAGAGTACAATTCTCAATACGTCGATCGCTTTACGATGCTTGGCGACAATGAAACGACCCTTGATTTTGGTCGCCCGGTTTTGGTCACGGGTTATGCCTATGATGGCAAACCCTATTCAACCCTCTATAAACACTTCACCGACTTGACCACGGCTAATAACACTCCGCTGAAGCTTTCGTGGGCTCAAGGTCACGAGACAGCCCCCAGCGCCCAGGTCTTGCTCGACTTAGAAAATATCACTCCCTTAGCTCATGCCGAGACCGGTTATCGCATACGCTATGGCTTGACAGACTACACCGGCAATTCGGGCGTTTTTCAGTTTGCGAGTGGGCGAACTTGGGCGACTCCTTTTAGCAGAAGCTCAACCCTAGAGGCGATCAACAATCGGGTGCAAATCTATCCCTCTCTTAGAGATCGACTCGAAGAAACCCTTGAGATTGCTCCGACAGGAACAGAGGGCAAGCATTGGTTTTACCGTCTCGGCACGGTTTATTGCGAAGGGGATTTCTCTTGTTACAATGCAAATTTCGCCAATAGCTTGAGCACCGTTAATTTTAGGAGCAAAGTGATTCGCTTTGCTGATCTTGTGCGCGTTTTGGCCCCTGACACTCGCTATGATGTCGAAGTCTATATCGAAGACAGCTATGGAATCAAATCAGAGGTGAATACTTCGACCTTGCAGACCCCTCCCGATCAGCCTCGTGAATATATTAACGCCGTGCAGGTGCCCGAGTTTGGCGAGACCCCCAATAGCGGCAAGCTCGATGTGCGCGTCGACTTAAACCCCATTTACCAAGAGGCGACCTCGGTGGGCAGCGGAGACCTTTCTGCCCATTTTACCTTGGTGACCGATGATTTTGTCAACGGCAGCAAAAACCTCGGTGACTTTACCGAACCCCA
>JBNKYI010000536.1:0-1196 GCA_050300815.1 Fibrobacterales bacterium | reverse complement strand
AAATACAGGGTGATGGTTGTCGAAGACAATAAGATGAATCTTAAGGTGATTTTAAAAATCCTAGAGAAATTGGGGATTGCCGCTGAAGTGGCACTCAATGGCTTAGAAGGTTGGCAAAAGGCACAAGAAAAAGCTTTTGATATCATACTCATGGATTGTCAGATGCCTGTGATGGATGGCTTAGAAGCGACTGAAAATATTCGCAGAGATTCGCTATCAAGAGAGGCGTTGATTCTCGCCGTTACGGCGAATGCTTTGGCATCAGATCGCGAGCTGTGCAAAACAAAGGGAATGAATGATTTGGTTGCCAAACCCATTAAATTACCCCAATTGGCAGAGTCTCTTGTGAAAGCGTTGAAATCATAAGACCGTCATTTCAGCTCATTTTGCTAAATTTGGCCGCAAGTTGATTGAATTTGCGGGCCAGCTATGTTTAGACAAGTTGAAAAAAATTTCACTTTTCCCGGTATCGAAGAGCGTATCCTAAACCTATGGGATGAAACGCGTCCTTTTGAGAAGTCTCTTGAACAGAGCGATCCCGCGCGTTCTTTCGTTTTTTACGACGGCCCACCCTTTGCCACGGGGCTTCCTCATTACGGTCATTTGTTGGCGGGAACAATCAAAGACATCGTTCCGCGTTACTATGCGATGAAGGGTTTTCACGTTCCTCGCCGTTTTGGATGGGATTGCCACGGCTTGCCGGTAGAAAGCTTGATCCAAAATCAACTCAAACTCAGTGGTGTCGCAGAAATTCGTTCTCACGGTGTCGATCGCTTTAACGAGGCGTGTCGCTCAAGTGTATTGACTTATACCTCAGAGTGGCGTCAAACGGTGCGCCGCATGGGGCGTTGGGTGGATTTTGATAACGATTACAAGACGATGCAACCTTCTTTTATGGAATCGGTTTGGTGGGTTTTCAAAACCTGTTGGGAAAAGGGATTGATCTACCAAGGGTATCGCATTCAGCCTTATAGTCCGTCTCTGGCGACTCCCCTTTCGAATTTTGAGACGAATCAAGGTTATAAAGACCGACAAGATCCCTCGTTGACTCTTCGTTTTAAACTGACAAATAGCGATGAAGAAATTCTGGTGTGGACGACCACTCCGTGGACTCTGCCTTCAAATATGGCGATTGCTGTGGGCCCAGATATTCGCTATGTTTTGATCGAAACCGAACAGGGGAAATTTTGGGTCGC
>JBNKYI010000535.1:0-1201 GCA_050300815.1 Fibrobacterales bacterium | reverse complement strand
TGAATATAAAGAGACGCTTAACAAAGCGGCGGCTTGGCAAACGCAGTTAAGTAAGGGCTCTGTTTCTAATTAACCCAAAATATCCTAACTGGCCTAATTGATTGGCGCTAAAATATCCCCATTATAAAAAGCCCGTTCGCAATACATCCTCTCTTGCTACCTAAAAAAGAGAAATTCCAACGCTGGAGCTCATCTAAATTTTGAACGCTGTTTGTACCTTTGATGCGTATTTAATTGCAGTGGAGCAAGTATGATTCAAATTTTTCTTTTGTTTATCATTTCATTTTTTGTCGGTTGTTTAAATGAGGCGAATAGCGATGACGAAAAAGAGATGCAACAAAGTTCTTCAACGCCTCAAGTGTCTTCTTCGGCAGAACATTCAAATGGGAATTCTTCAGAAGAGGTTTTACCTATAGACTTGTCGAGCTCTAACTTAGAGTTGAGTTCTTCTTCAGGGTCTCTCGAAATTAAATGGCAAGCAAAGTCTGCAGAATATATCGAGTTTGATTTTTTAGTTAGAGATTTTTCGATGGCCCATGAAGATTTTGAAAACTTCGCCTCGATCTATACCAGCGGTTGCCCGATTCAAGAGCCTCAGAGAATAACTCAAGAGCATATCGATTGGTCTCTAGATGCTTATGGAATACAATCTTCAGGGGCGATTGGCGATACATTGAAATATGGGGCTGTAGGTGATGATTACCGTATTTATGCAGATCAATCGACGGGGGTTCAGCATTGGTCAGAACCTGTGAAATTGACAAGGGGAATGTTTGCAAATCAATTGAATAAGAATTCATTCCCGCTTTACGCTCAACCCCAAAAGGGTTCTGCGAATTGTTACTCTTCTAAGGCAGACAAATGGTTTACCGATGAACCAGGTGTGAATTTTGTCTCAAAACAAAAATTGCGTTTGCAAAAGTATATGATGAATAATGGAACAGAAGTGTATGGTTTTATCAATGATCACTTTCTTCCACTTGATCAGTTAGCAGACACTCAGTTTGGATTTGGCAAGCAGAGTATTCCCTTTTGGTGCGATCCGACCGAGATAGGTAGTATTCAATGCGCATTTTACATAGAAGAAATCGATCCCATTACAAAGGTGTCGCCGTTTGTTGAATCGATTAATTTCAAAACCAACTCTCATTTCAGTTCTGTGATAGGAGCTTATTTTAGATATTCTAAAAATGATTTTATG
>JBNKYI010000534.1:0-1210 GCA_050300815.1 Fibrobacterales bacterium | reverse complement strand
TCTACATAGCCTCTCTATTAAAATGGGAGATTGGAATTGGCGTCAGCAAATTCAATTGAATTTGCAGGGAGGGGGGATTCACGGAAGTGAAGGTTTAGTGACGCAAGAGGCGAAATTTTCTCAGTCTGAGGGAAGTTATTCTAGTCGATGGGAAAGGGGAGGAAAGAAAGAGCGCGTTTTTGAATTTTGGTTGAGATCTCAAGAAAGTGCAGTGGGGTGGGGGCCCGAAGACCCTTTGTATTATCAAGTGACTGAGCCCGTAGAACTTGGTCAGTGGTTGCTTGAAACCGGTGGGGGCTATCGCCAAACGGGGAAATTCGCAACGCCTTTGACTTGGGATTGGCATATAGATGGAACCATTGGGCTTCGATTGCCCAGTGAAAAAACAGAAGAGATCAATGAGCGTTTTGCTTGGGATTATCGGGCGAAAAGGGCGAATTTAGAGCAAGTGTTCAAGATGGATTTTAAGGCGTTAAAGAATGTAGATCTGAGCTCTTGGCTTCAAATCGAAGGGCGCTGGGAAAAGGTGAATTCAAATGCGGGACATTGGAATAATCAATGGAATGGAGGGGGAGCTTTAGAGTATCACAAAGACCGCTGGAAAATGGGCTCGCTCTTTAAAACTTTTGCGAGATGGCCCGAGTGGATGGAAAAATTTGGAGGGGGGCGCGGCGTTTTACCCAGTTTGAATTTAGAACCCGAAAAGGGTTATTTCACTGAAGTATACGGAATGCAAGAGCATCTGTTTTTTAAAAGTCTGATTCAGCAGACATTGCGCCTGTATCATCAAAAATTTTATCAAAGAATAGAACCTGTACATAGTGTTGAGTTGGTGAAATACATAAATGGAGGAGGAGCTCAAGCCGTTGGTGCGGAATACGTTTTGCAATGGCTGATTTCTCCATTGAGAATAGATTATCATCTCTTTTATAATGATTCAAAAATAGAAGAAGATCCGGCAAAAAAAATACCGCAGTTGAGTTCTTGGCGTCATTTAGGAGAGGTCTCATTAAATGATAAGAAGGGGTCGCTGACACAGTCTTATGAATATCGTTCGTCAATGCCTTTATCCCGTTCAAATTTAAGGCGAAGCCCTGCTTACCACCAAATGCATTCTGCTTTAAAATATCACTTAGATTCTGTTCAGTTTGAATTTCGAGTTAACAATTGGTTTGATGTCTATTTAGAAAATCCCTATGATGGATTTCCC
>JBNKYI010000533.1:0-1212 GCA_050300815.1 Fibrobacterales bacterium | reverse complement strand
GGGGAAATCACAAAGATTGATCCGGTAAAAGCCGCCACTCTGTCAAAATTGATGGTTAAATCCAAAAAATAGGATACTCAATGTTTTTTCTTGGAAAAATCAGTTTATCAGTCCGGCGGAAGCCCAAGAGAATGCTTATTACGGCGATGAGAATGACATGGCTGAACTTTACGGTAAATATCAGCAACACCTCAGAGAAAATAATGCGTTAGATTTTGACGATCTCTTGTGCGAAACCGTAAAGATTTTAGCGGCAAATAAAGAGATGTGCCTCGAGTTGAGTCGTTGGTTTTTACAGTATTTTGTAGATGAATTTCAAGACACTAACCCTGTTCAACTAAAGTTGATTCAATTGTTGACGGCAGATCGAAGCCCGAATATAACGGTTGTGGGAGATGACGACCAGAGCATCTACGCTTGGCGCGGGGCTGATCTTAAGATCATTCGCGGTTTTCATCGTTATTTTGACGATGTTAAACTTTTTAAGCTCGAACAGAATTATCGCTCGACGCAAAATATTGTTAAGGCTGCTGGCACCTTGATTCAACACAATGAACGACAAGATGAATACATCAAAAATGTCTTTAGCGAAGGTGAAAAAGGAGAGTTGGTCTCGTTTTGTAAAGTAGATGACGAACGAGCTGAAGCAGAATGGGTTGTGCAGAGAATCAAGGATAACGGAGAGCCTTTGTGGGGGCAGACGGCGATTCTTTACCGCACAAACGCCCAATCTAGAGTTTTAGAAGAATACCTGCATCGTTATCAAATTCCCTGCCGCATTGTCGGGGGAATGAGTTTTTATCAACGGGCTGAAATCAAAGATGTATTTGCCTATCTCAGAGTGCTGGTGAACCCTTCAGACAGTGTGTCTTTGCGCCGCATTATCAACACTCCTCGCAGAGGTATCGGAGACAGTTCAATAAACAAGTTGGTGGAGTTCGCCTCTGACCGGCGAATGACTTTGTTTCAATCCTTGAGATATGCTGGTGAGGTCTTGGCCAAGGGCAGTGTTGCAAAAGTGTCAAAGTTTGCCGACTTGATGGATTCATTGACTTATTCTCCAGAGATTCTTTTACCCAATTTTATTGAAAGGGTTCTTGAGTGGTCGGGATTGTTGGCAATGTATCAAGAAGAAGGGCGCGAGCGAGGAGAAGAAGCCGTGGCAAACCTCGGCGAACTTTTGAGCTCGGTTGTTGAAACAGAGACGGCTCA
>JBNKYI010000532.1:0-1238 GCA_050300815.1 Fibrobacterales bacterium | reverse complement strand
TGAGAAAGATGAACCGGGTCAATATGAAAAATATTAACGGTATCGATTACAATGTCCTGGATGCTCTCCAGCATTATTCATGGCCTGGAAACATTCGAGAATTAGAAAACGTAATTGAAAGATCAGCCCTTCTCAGCAGAAATGGCGTCATTTACGGCTATCATCTCCCCCCGTCATTACAAACTCCCGCTAAAGGAAATATGAATCAGGGACCACTAGACACTGTATTGACAAAGATGGAGAAAGAATTAATTCTCGACGCGTTGAAATACACTCGAGGCAACATTACCCGTGCCGCTGAGGTCGTCGGAATTACCGAGCGAATGATGGGAATTCGTCTAAAAAAATACAACATCGACAGTAAGAAATTTAAGACCACACATGGATATAACGCAAGCGAAAAATAAAGAAAGTGGAATCGTTGCATTCGATTTTTCAGAGTTAAATCATCTGAAAGTTTTAGCGCGATTTATAGAAGATTACATGAATGATCCCATGGGAGACACCCTAAGAGAGGGCCCCATCAAATTGAGTGAGAGAAAAAAATTCAAACTTCTCTCTGGCTTGCAAACGAATCCCTGCTGTCGAATTTTCCTTTGGAATGAAAATTACAACCCCGTAGCCATTGCCATCTGTTTTGAAACATTCTCAACCTTTTTAATTAAACCCGTTTTAAATATTCACGATTTTTTTGTAGACCACGAATATCGCAACCAAAGAATCGGAAGTCAATTTCTAGAAAAACTCATCACCAAATTCAGCGAAGCAGACTTTGGGAAAATCACCCTAGAGGTTAGAATAGATAACGATGCGGCACAAGGATTATATCGCAAATTAGGATTCAATCCTACCCATCCCAACATGCTCTTTTGGGTTAAAAAAATTTAAAAAAGAAATCGACCATTCTTTCTTTAACTAAGCACAGGAGAAGACGATGCAAAAAAAATTCGACTCTGAGATCCATCTTAAATCAAGAAATCGCTATGGTATCATCGACTCGGTATTGGTTAGAGATCAAGTCATTCTCGAAACCACCGTTGGCGATCTTATTCCCCGCTACACCTTCGATGTCGACGAAGGGCGTCGTAAAGAGTCACCTCTCAAATTTTACAAAACGGGCGAGCTAAAATCTCTCCCCTTAGAAGAAGCCACTGAAATTCCGACAACAGCGGGAATTATAAAATCAGAATTGGTTCTTTTTTATCAAAGTGGCGCCCTCTGGCGCACCTTTCCACTCA
>JBNKYI010000531.1:0-1274 GCA_050300815.1 Fibrobacterales bacterium | reverse complement strand
GAGTCATCGCGAGATCGAGAGAGTATTGGGTTTGTTCGAGCCGCTCGAGCAGTAAAGCTTTTTCGAGAGTAATACTTAAAATGTGACTAAAATGGGTGACAAATTCGATGTGACTGCGGTTAAAGGCATTTTCTGTGCGAGACGAGAAAAAGAGCACGCCGATGACCTTGTTGTTGGCTTGCAGGGGAACGGTCATAGAGCTTAACATGCCTTCTTTAACAATAAGGCGAGTGCTTACGCTGCCTGGTTTTTGGCGTAGATACTCCTTTAAATTGGGGATCAGTCGAGGCTCGCCCGACCGAATGACGCGTAAAAGACTCGAGTTGTGCGAGGGAGCTCGATAGCCTTCTTTGAGATGGATGGTCGAGTCAGAAATATTGATTCTCGAAACGAAAAAGTGACCGTCGTCGCTGAGAACGCCAATGCCCAATCGATTAAGTGGCAGAGCTGATTTGAGCTGATTAAATAAATTTAAACTCAGAGTTAATAGGTCTTTTCCTTCGATTAAATTCTTCAGAATATCGTGGATGATTTTCTCTTTTTGCGTTTCCATATTTCACCTCACTCGAAAATTAGGACATCTGTATCGCCATCTTTTTAGATCGTATTTATTAAAGTTACATAACGAATTATAGTCATTTTTGCAAACCAAGGCAGTATAAACGACAATTCGGTGAAACTGAAATAAAGGGATGCCGTGAAGACTTTTTAACTCTCGTGGGATTTCCCCTAGGCCTTGCTATATTTCGAGCTTCCTGCCGGCTATTCTGCCCATGGGGGTGAATTGGAAGTTAAACTAAGAAATGCGTTGCGCTCTACTGATGCGCTGAAAATGGGCCAGAAGTGGACTTTGGCGCAAGAAGATTTACTTTCTCTACTCACCGAAAAGGCCGATACGAGTTATTCGATACTTCTTGCGGAGCATCTCAATCGCTTGCTTGATGAGCGTTTTGAACAAGAGTCTGAATTTTTAGGAGAATTTAGGCAAGGTCAACAAAATATTGCGATCGACATTGAAGCTCTTGTTGAAGAAATTAAAAATCGCTTTAGCGAACTTTATCAAAAATGGCTGCAGCGCTTTTCGAATACTGAAGTTTTTAGAATCATTGACTCTAACCACTGGTTAGAATCGGTGGATGAGCATTTTAGGCTTAAATATCCCGCCCGAAAAAAAGAGGTTAGAGAAGATTATAATGGGTTATATACAACCAAACATCATTAAGAAGTTGGTTAAGTTGAATACATCCTACAATGGGTTTGAAGAATGGTGTAGA
>JBNKYI010000530.1:0-1279 GCA_050300815.1 Fibrobacterales bacterium | reverse complement strand
AGAAGACAGAATCATTGATATATTGTCAAGCGTATGAACTCTTATGCAAATTTTGACCCAATGCAATCTTAAGAACAAGATAAGTGCTTATCCTTGTACTTGATCTTAACTTATGTCTCTTTACCTTGTTCTCTTGCAAAGTAAGAAATCATACTGCAAGCTTTCAAGATTTATTTCTCTATACCATATGATGCTCTTAATTGCTCCTTAGTAGAGAAATATACTTAACCTTAATAGGTACACTTCACCTTTGCAAATGACAAAGGAAAGGAGACAAGAATCTAATATTCATAGAGAAAGTCAAGTGATTCTTGCATATCAATGGATGAGCACAAATAGCTAAACGAACAAGATTTGAGCTATATTGAAGAACAAGAATTCATTGTGATCCAAGCAACAAAATGTTTCTTGTCTTGTGGATCATATGTGGAGAATTGGAGATTCGCGTTCTTCTTGTGTGGATCAAATTTCACCACTACTTATGTGATAAGTGATGCATGACTCTCTTGATTCTCTCTTATCTTAAGCATGCACTCTTTTCTTGTGAAATTTGATCTAGTTAATGCTTGTGCCACTTAATGCCCTCATCATTGGTTATTGAGATTAATTTTCAGATTTGTCTAATCTAATGAAGAGTAATATATTAATTGAAAATGACACAAGTTAGTTGGTTTCTCTTCACTCGAATAAAAAAATTATATCTAAGGCAAAGGTATGGACTGTCTTGATTTTTTTTTATAAATGTCTTTAATTATCATAGTGTGCATCTAGGCCTTTACATAGCTAGTGTCTTTTGAGTTTCCAACTTGTTCAAGTTGTGATAAGTATTTGTTACTTATCTTGTGGAAGATCTTAGATATTTTCTTTATACCTTATCCAGTGACATATGTCACATCAAAATAACCTTCTTTTGAAAAGAGGTATAAATCAAATATGCTAAAGGACACTACTTGAAAGTTGAAAACTTGTGAGTGCACTAGTGTAATTGCTTTTGAAAAATCCCTCTTGAATTATTAGCTTGTGTGGTTTTTAAAATATTTGGAGTTTCTCGGTCTTTGTGACCAAGTCGATTCACTCATGGCTATTGCTCACTTTGATTGTTTGTTGGCTAGCCATTAGTGAAGAGATGTCTCTCAAGTCCATAAACCTCTTGTCTCTTGAATAAAATTCCTTGAATATCCTTGTCTCAAGTTAAATCGTCAAATCAAGTCCAAAGGTGTATGAATTGGAAGGACTTATCCCCTGTCAAGAAGATTGTGTTGGCTTTTAAAGAAAACTC
>JBNKYI010000529.1:0-1281 GCA_050300815.1 Fibrobacterales bacterium | reverse complement strand
TCAATTAAATCTTTTAATCCAACAACAAAATCAGTCTTTAAAAAAAGTCGAAGAGAAACAATTTGACTTTGATGCAAGCCTCAAGGCTGCTGAAGAACTGCAACAAAAAATGGATAAAACCCGTCAATTGCTCAACGAACTCGAATACAAAGCAAAACGTTTTGAAGACCTCAATGAAAAATGGGAATTCTTTTCTAGTAAAGAGAAAGATCTTGAGTTCATATCCCATCTTGAGAATCAGCTCTCTGAGATTCAGTCAAAATGTTCGCAAACCGAAGGCCAGCTTCAATCACTAGAACCCTTGCAAGAACAAGTTTTGCAGCACAAAGCTCAACTGACGAAAGATTTAGAAATCTTACGCAATGACAAAGAGCAATTAGTTGAAATCAAACAACTTCAGAGAGATATTTTAGGGCAAAAAAAACAGGTTTTAGAAATTTCTGACCAAGTAGAAAACTTTGCTGTTCTAGTTTCAAAAATGGAAATCTTAACAGATAAAGCTCGAATAAAAGTTCAAGTCGGAGATAAGTAATGCCTTCTTCTCAGCTCAAAATTGATCCGATCAAAGCGGGGTTATTTCAAAGCGGCGACGAAATTGCGCTTAATCACCTCCTCGATTCGATTTTAGCCAAGAATCCCGAGCTCAATTCAGAAATTTTACGCAAGGCCCTTGAGTTTACCATTGATGCCCACCGCGATCAATTTCGCAAGAGTGGAATGCCCTATGCCGAGCATCCTTATGAAGTCTCTAAGCTTTTAGCAGAATACAAACTCGATACCGATACAGTCATCGCCGGGCTTCTACACGATGTCGTCGAGGATACGAATCTCACCACTGAAGATATTCGCAGAGAATTTGGTGATGACATCGCCTTTATGGTTGATGCAGTCACTAAAATCACTCAATTGCAAGACGTTGAAAATGAATCGTCAGAAGCTCACCAAGAGCGCTTAAAGGTGCAAACCTATCGCAAACTTCTCGTCTCAATGGCAAAAGATCCCCGAATTTTGATGATCAAAATTGCCGACCGTCTGCACAATATGCGCACGCTACACTATATCAATAAAGAGAGCAAGCGCCGTCGCATCAGTCAAGAAACCTTAGACGTTTACGCCCCCCTATCTCACCGCTTTGGCCTAGCAAAAATAAAGGGAGAGCTCGAAGACTTGTGTTTTAAACAGCTCCACCCCGATATCTATCGCCAAATTTTAAGTCAGCTGGCCGAGACGCGCGAATTTCGCGAACGCTACATTTATAAGGCAATCACCGCTCTACGCGAA
>JBNKYI010000528.1:0-1282 GCA_050300815.1 Fibrobacterales bacterium | reverse complement strand
CATCCTGTCGGACGGTCTTTTTTTATGGAGCTATGCGGATTCGAACCGCAGACCCTCACGCTGCCAGCGTGATGCTCTACCAACTGAGCTATAACCCCAGGTTCTCAGAGAGAGACCCAAATTTAACAAGAAGGTCTTTCAATTCAAGAGAGAAAAACAAATTATTTCTCGATCTCCTCAAACGGGAAAGATGGATTGGATTTAAAAATTTTTAACAGAAATTCTCGAATGTCTCGAATCTCTTTGGGATGCACCGAATGAGGCATTGGGTATTCACGCCATTCGACTTCAACATCTAACTCTTCAAAGCGATCACGAGCGTTCATTCCTAAATCCATCGGCACCACAGGGTCGTCTACCCCATGGCCCATAAACATTTTGAACATCGGTTTAACAACAGGATCATTTTCATTAGCGATATAAGAAGACAGCGAAATTACTCCCGCCAATTCGCGACCGTCCATTGCGCAACGCATGGCCACGGCTCCTCCCTGAGAAAAGCCTGCAATCGCAATTTGATTGGGTTCAAAGCCCTCTTCGATTAATGAATCGATAATAGACCAAATCTCATCGGCACTGCGGCGCACGCCTTCGAGATCGCACTCGCGCTCAATTTCAATGGCTAATATATCATACCAAGCGGGCATCATGTAACCCCCATTGACCGTAACGGGTTGCATGGGAGCATGGGGTAAAATAAAACGGACCGGTAATTGGGCCGGAAGATCAAGTTCATTTACAATAGGTTCAAAATCATAGCCGTCGGCGCCCAAACCATGTAGCCACACCACGGCGTGCTTGGGTTTGGGGCCCGTTGAAACATCTAAAAATGGAAGCATATAACCTTTAAGTTTCTTGTAGTTCTCTAGGAAGATTAAATTTGACGTTTTCTTCCATCGTCACTGAATTTCGAACGGTGGTGTTTGGAAATTCCAACTTTAACCAGTCAACTAATTCTTGCACTAAGTGCTCAGGGGCAGAGGCTCCCGAAGAAATCCCTACCCTTTCAACCCCCTCAAACCACTCTGCGTTAACTGCCTCTTTATTCTCGACGAGGTGACTTGTAACCCCCATTGAAGAGGCCAGCTCTCTCAAGCGAGAACTGTTTGAACTGTTTGAAGAACCCACCACAAGAAAAAGATCAACCTGCGATGCCAATTCCCTCACCGCACTTTGACGATTCGTTGTGGCATAACAAAGATCGCCTTTTTCGGGCCCCATAATTTGGGGATAACGAATTTTGAGCGCCGTAATGACGTCTTTGGTTTCATCGATAGAGAGC
>JBNKYI010000527.1:0-1304 GCA_050300815.1 Fibrobacterales bacterium | reverse complement strand
TTCCGATCTCAATTGGGATGGCAAATCGACTCATGCATTTTGTGGACCCGAAGGGATTTGCCCTGATGGTGAATACAAGATTACAGCGATCGCATTAGATGAAGCCGTCTTTGATCGTGTGCAATACGATAAAATCAAAAATATTGAATTAGCAAATGATGCTAATACTTGGTATGAATTTTTAAAAGGTATTGATCCCAACAAAGCCGACTGGAGCTTTGATGAGCTAAATATTTCAGAGAGTACCCGCTCTTTTAAAATGTTAAGCACCGCACCCGAATTAAAAAGCTATTCTATTAAAACCATTCAAAATGGTCAGACGGTTGATTTTGTTAAGCCTGTGGCAAACTTAGAGGATGTACTTTCGATTCAATTAGACCTAACGGGCTCAGCGGTGATAGCAGAGATTCCGGTTGATATAAGTCTAACCCTAAGTGCCGCAGGTCAGCAGCAATATTTGCGACACACCCTAGGTGCGATTATAAACGGCAAATTGTCTGTTTCACTTGATCTCGACAAAGAAAATCTTCAAATCGCGTCGGGTGATTACCAGATCGGTCTTACCCTTACCGATGCAGCAAATAATCAATATATCAATGACAATATGGCTACGATCTCTATTGATCGAGACATTCCTCTTATTAGCGATTTGTTTGCGGGGGCACATGTCTACGAGGTTGACCCTAAAGACGATCCCAAAGTGATTTTTTCAACCGAAGCCTCTGCGACTTGTGTCAGTCATTGGTTGGCTCCTGATGAAACGGTTTATAGTTCAAAAAGCAATACCAACATCAATGGAAACGCTGAGGGCACTTTAGATAAACAATATTTCACCAAGGCAAACGAAGGTTTATGGCAAGTTAAAACGGTTTGTACTGATGGGGCAAAAAATACCAATTCAAGAAGTATTCCTGTTTTTGTGGGTGTGGCCCCTCCTGAAATCACATCCCCTAAAGAGGGGGCTGAAATACAATCAAATCAAATTTCTATCGCAGGTAAAATATTCAACCCTAACTCAAGTGCGGGTAGCGTAGGTGGAAACTCAAAATGGGAAATCATGTGGCGCCAAAGTGGCGGTGATTGGGCAACGGATGGAATCACCGTTTCGCCCAACTATTCAAAACCAGAATTTGCATTGCATGAAGGCCAAGGGGCTGTTCCCAACGATCAAGTCCTTGCCAATTGGGTCTTGCCTGCTTATTCTGGTAGCCCCTCTCTCTACGAAATCAAATTAACGGTCAAAAACTGTATCCTTGATGGCATTGAGTGCAAAACGGCAGAAGTGATTCAGAGTGTACAGCAGA
>JBNKYI010000526.1:0-1305 GCA_050300815.1 Fibrobacterales bacterium | reverse complement strand
ACTATTAATGGTGTCTGGTGCTGATAAGTATTACCAAATCGCCAAGTGTTTTCGCGATGAAGATTTACGGGCTGATCGCCAACCGGAGTTTACTCAAATTGACGTTGAAATGTCTTTTGTCGATCAAGAAGACGTTCTCGAAACCTTTAATCAATTTGTTAACGAGGTGCTCCCTAAAGTTTGGCCTAACTTTGCCCCTCCCGGTGAAATTTCTCGCATTACCTATAAAGAAGCCATGCTCAAATACGGTTCTGACAAGCCCGACCTACGCTTTGAGCTGCCCATCCAAGATGTCACTGAAATCGCAGGACAGTCGGGATTTGGCGTGTTTAAATCTGTTGCCGAATCAGGCGGTGTCATTCGTGGACTTTGCGCCAAAGGCTGTTTAGACTTCACGCGTAAAACCATTGACGATCTCACAAAGTTCGTCGGACGCTATGGCGCCAAAGGTCTAGTTTGGATGCGCGTCAAAGAAGACCGCGAAGTCGAATCTCAGGTGGCTAAATTTTTTAGCCTCGAAGAAATCAATGCCTTGCGCGATGCCCTTGACGCTCAAGAGGGAGATATGATGTTCTTTATCGCCGCTGACGAAAAAACCGCATCGACCGCAATGGGGCATCTACGTCTCGAAATTGCCGATATCAAGCAACTCGCTGACCCCAAAGAACGTTGCTTTGTTTGGGTAACCGACTTCCCTATGTTTGAATACGATGCAAAAGAAGGTCGCTATTATTCGATGCACCACCCCTTCACAGCTCCTCAAGATGAGCACGTCGAATTCTTTGAAAGCGGTAACTTTGGCGAAATGCTCTCTAAAGGTTATGATCTCGTTCTCAACGGAGTCGAAATTGGTGGGGGTTCTATTCGTATCCACAAACCTGAAATTCAACGCAAAGCCTTTAAAGCACTCGGACTTTCTGATGCAGACGTTAAAGAAAAGTTTGGGTATTTTGTAGATGCCTTCAAATACGGCGCACCTCCTCATGGCGGCCTCGCCTTTGGTGTTGACCGCGTCGTCGCGACAATGGAAGGTGTCGATTCAATTCGAGATTATATTCCTTTTCCTAAAACCTCTACCGCCGCTGCACTTATGGAAGAATGCCCTAGCCCTGTTGACCCTATGCAGTTGATGGATGTGCATATCACCCTTAGCGAATCGGGTAAAGAAGGATTAAATCCTAAGTCGTAATTTGAGATTTGATTTTTCCTTTGAAGAATGAAATTTAAGAGGGGCTGTCTCATAACGGACAGCCCCTTTTTTCATTTTGTTTACGGTGAATTTCTTTTTACAGTTGGGTTTAAAAT
>JBNKYI010000525.1:0-1312 GCA_050300815.1 Fibrobacterales bacterium | reverse complement strand
CTGAACGCCACCGTAGAGCAAGAAGCCCTGTTTTTGCAAGACCTGCTGGCCGAGGTCAATAAAGTGATGGTAGGGCAGGAGCGCCTCATCGAGCGACTCCTCATCGGCTTGCTGGCCGATGGTCATATTTTGTTAGAGGGTTTGCCGGGATTGGCGAAGACCACGGCCGTCAAAGCCTTTGCCGACGCCGTGCATTTGAATTTTGCGAGAATTCAGTTTACTCCCGACCTTCTGCCTGCTGACTTATTAGGAACTCAAATCTACAACATGGCCAAGGGTGAGTTTGAAACGAAAAAGGGCCCTCTTTTCACGCACCTGGTTTTAGCAGACGAAATTAACCGCGCCCCTTCTAAAGTTCAATCTGCTCTGCTAGAGGCGATGCAAGAAAAACAAATCACCATTGGCGAAACCACCTTTGCACTCGATAAACCCTTTTTGGTGCTGGCTACGCAAAACCCCATTGAACAAGAGGGAACTTACTCGCTTCCCGAAGCTCAGGTTGACCGCTTTATGCTAAAAGTGACTGTTGACTATCCCACCCTCGAAGAAGAAATCAAAATTTTAGAAGCGGTCTCGGGAGCAGGTTTTGAGAAGCCCAACGCCATTATTCAGCCGCAAGATTTACTTGAAGCCCGTGAGTGGGTAAAACGCATTTATATGGATGACAAGATCAAGCGCTATATCGTTGATCTCGTGCACGCCACTCGACATCCTAAGAATTATGGTTTAGAAGAATTGTCTTCTTGGATTGGGGTGGGGGCCTCACCTCGGGCTTCAATCGATCTCTCTAAGGCGGCTAAGGCACATGCATTTATTGAGGGCCGGGCCTTTGTCACTCCTGAAGATATCAAATCGGTGGGAAGAGACGTGCTCAGACACCGCATCGCTTTGACCTATGAAGCCGAGGCTGAAGAAATTAAACAAGACGATGTGGTGAGAAAACTTTTTGATGGAGTGGAGGTGCCTTAAGTGTTGCCTTCAGAAATTCTCCACGCCATTCGGCATATCGAGTTTGGCACTCGTCAAATGCTCGACAATGTCATGGCGGGCGCCTATCATTCCTCCTTTAAGGGCAACGGCATGGAATTTGCCGAAGTGCGCGAATACGTGGTGGGTGATGACGTGCGCTCAATTGATTGGAATGTCACAGCGCGTTCGGGCAAAGCCCATATTAAGCAATATGTAGAAGAGAGAGAGCTGACCTTGTTGTTGGTGCTCGATCAGAGCGCCTCGGGGATTTTTGGCTCTCGCCAGCAACTAAAGTCTGAGGTGGCAGCGACTCTTTGCGCCCTTCTCTCTTTTGCCGCTGAAC
>JBNKYI010000524.1:0-1323 GCA_050300815.1 Fibrobacterales bacterium | reverse complement strand
GGAGCAAAGAATGGTGATTCAGTTTGAAGAGTGCAAAACAAAATGAAGCTTCAATTTCGACCCACTGTGCATGCACAAAAGGCTTACATATATATTTATATGAAAATAATAAAAAAAATCCAAATCTCTCTCTTTCTTCTTGGGGCGGCAACTCTTTTTATCTCATGTAAAAAGGAAGAAAAATTGCGTCCCGTCTCACTGAATTTTCCCAATCTCGAATTGATCGCTCCCGACAGCAGTTCGAGGGCAATTGATTTTCAGGACGGCAAAGTTAGATTAGTCGCCTTTTGGGCCACTTGGTGCCAACCTTGTCTTATGGAGATTCCCTCTTTGAAAAAGGTGCATGAAGCCTTGCGAGAAGAAGCCTTTGAACTCGTAGGTATCAGTGTGGATCAGGCCGAAACTCACTCTGCCATTCCCCAAGTGATTGAACAATACCGAATCCCCTATGGAATTTATTTGGCCCCCGACCCCATGCCCAATCAAATCGGCACCATCCATTCGTTGCCTACCACTTACTTGATTGATCGACACGGAATGATCATTCGCAAATGGCTCAAACCCCAGACCGCTCAAACCTTTATCAATGAAATTCGAAAATACCTGTCCTCCCCTTCCAAAATTTAATCTAGACCCCCGCTTCTATCCTTCTTGGCTACGGGCCCTCCAGCATTTGTGCAACGAAGAGACCCTCTTTAGAACGCGCTGGGCACCTAGTCCGACAGGCTTTCTTCATCTGGGACATGCCTTTCACCTTTCTCTGCTCGAAGAATTGCAAAATCATCTTCCTTCTCTTAGCGTCTTTTTTCGATTTGAAGATCACGATCGGCAGCGATCAAAAAAAGAGTTTTATGCGGCCATTCAAAAGTCAACACAAACTTGGGCCCCACAACTTCGTCTCATTTCTCAACCGAGTCACCAAGAGCGCCGTGAAACGTATCTCAGCTGGCTAATAGATCATAGAGAATTGTTATTCAAATGCTATTGTTCTAAGAAAAACAGCCTGCAAAAAGCGCCCAATGGAGAATGGCTTTGCTCTGGAGAATGCCATCTTTCACCCTCGCAACAAGAGCTAGAAACGTTGAGAGACAATTCTTATAGCTCCACTTATAACCTGAGAGTTCGCTTATTTTCGCCCCAACAACAAGGAAGAGATCTCCTCAAAGAATTCTCTACTGGCTTTGACTCTATTCTAAATACCGAGGGATGGAAAGATGCTTTATTGGTCGATCGCAGAGGAAATTTCAGCTATCTGCTCTGCAATAGTCTCGACGACAAAGACCAAGAGGTTAATCTCATTTTGCGAGGCGACGATCTGTGGGA
>JBNKYI010000523.1:0-1359 GCA_050300815.1 Fibrobacterales bacterium | reverse complement strand
CCTTTACCGCAACCACTTTTGCCGCTAAACTTTGCCCAAAACTATTCGCTCGCAAGCTCGGCAAACTAACATCAATCGGATCAAAGGTGGGATCGTCAATCATTTTATCCGTTACCATTTCGACCTGCGAATAATCTGCCGTTGACAACGACAGCAGCGAAAGCTCTTTTTCTCCCGTGGCCTTAAGCCCTTCTTTAGCAATTTCTACCACGTGATCGGGATGCAACTCTCGATTGGGGCGATACCAATAACCCGCCTGACAAAATCGACAGCCCTGCGTGCAACCCCGCATCACTTCTACAGCAAAACGTTCGTGTACCAATCGAGTATTGGGAATCAAGTTGCGGATAGGGTAATTTTCTCTGTTTAAAACTTCGACCCATGTTCGCTTAACTCCCTGGGTCTTAAGGTAGGGCCCCTTTGCCTCATGCGCAGGAATCCACTCTCCTTTAGCGCTCGATTCAAAGGCCGTTAATGCGGGAACATAAACACCCGATAACTCTGCCAACTGCACCAAAATTTCTTCTCGGCTCAGCCCCTTGCGTCGTCCTTCACCCACTTGGCGAACAATTTGAGGGGCCAGCACCTCTCCATCACCAATCACAAAGAGATCATAAAAATCCGCCACAGGCTCAGGGTTTGCCATACAAGGCCCACCACCGACAATGAAAGGATCTTCTTTTCCGCGTTCTGCCGCCCAAATGGGTATTCCGGCCAAATCGAGCAAATAGGGAACATTCGTAAAATTCAGCTCAGTCTGCAAAGTGATTCCCACTAGGTCAAAATCTTTGATGGGTCGATAAGATTCGTGGGTATATAGGGGAATATCTGCAGATTTCATCTGCTCAGCCATATCGACCCAAGGAGTGAAGGTTTGCTCTACCAATAAATCAGGTTGACGATTGACAATGTGGTAGAGAATTCGAGTTCCATTATTTGACATTCCCATTTCATAGGTGTCTGGAAAGACGAGAGCCATTGTGCCTCTCATCTGATCAAAATCTTTGCGAACACCATTCGCCTCACCGCCGATATATCGAGCGGGATTTTCCACATTGGGTAAAACTTTTTCCAATTTTTCTAACACAGACGTCTGAGCCATAATTCCTCTTAGCCCCTTCTTTTTTACTTCAGGCGACGGGGCTTTGGGCCAAAAATAGCTTTCTGCAATCGAGATTCTCTACGAGAATGAGGGATTCGCGTTCTTCGATCAAAAAATCGCGTTTAATAACTCTTCTTTTCAGAACTGGCCTAATTGATTGGTGCTAAAAATTGCAAGGACCAAGCGCATTATTATCCTTTGATCCCCAAATGGAGTGTAGAGCTTCCTTTTTATTCAAATAGACGTGTATTTATCGA
>JBNKYI010000522.1:0-1368 GCA_050300815.1 Fibrobacterales bacterium | reverse complement strand
AAATTTACTCAAATCTTCTTAATGGGCCAAAACGGTTTTTCAAAAATGACCGAATTATCGGTGAATGCGATCAAATTATCGGTGAATTCGACCGAATTATCGACGAATACGGCCGAATTTTGATTTTTTGGAAGATTGTTGTTCCTTTCATACGTCTAACGTGATTCAACCGAATTTTAGCAAATTTCATCAATTCAAAAAGTCGTTTGACCACTTCAATCAGAAGGCCGGACTCAAACAACAACTGATTCCCTATTTTATCAGCGGCCATCCCGGCAGTCATTTTGAAGATATGGCTAATCTCGCGATAGAAACAAAAGAAATGGGCTTTAAGTTAGAACAGACTCAAGGATTTACCCCAACGCCAATGACTGTTGCCACTGTTATCTATTATTCGGGTTATCACCCCTATACACTAAAGCCCGTATACACCCCTCGTACTTTTGAAGAGAAGCAAGAACAAAACCGATTTTTTTTCTGGTATAAAAAAGAAAACCGAACCTGGATCAAACAGACACTTACGCAGAGAGGTAGAGAGGATTTGGCACAGAGGTTACTCGACAGCGCACTCCTTACTCAGCAATCAACGAAGCCAAAATGACTTGCAGTTCATAAACTGACGAATTCCTTCTATTCCTAATTCTCGACCGTATCCCGAATTCTTCATTCCCCCAATGGGCAAGCGAGGATCGCTTTTAGAGACTCCATTGATGAACACAGACCCCGTCTGAAGTTTTCGCCCCAAAGACTCTGCCTTTATCCATTCTTTGCTCCAGATCGAAGCTGACAATCCAAACTGACTTTGATTCAGCTCTTTCACGAGAGTTGCCTCGTCAGAATATCTGTAAATCACCGCCACCGGGCCAAAAAGTTCTTTATCATAGTGTAATCCCGCAGGTGCTTCAAAGACCTGAGGCTCAAAGCGACATCCCATCTCAGGTTCCCATTGCTGACCATAGATTCTCTTAAATCCCAGATGAATTAACTCAACGGTCTGCTCATGTAATTTTTCCGCAAATTCCATTCGAGCCAGAGGGGCCAAGCTACTGAATTTATTCATCGGGTCACCACAACAGAACAACTGAGTATTCGCTACGAATTCCTTGCAAAAGCGATCATACACACTTTCGTGAATTGCGAACTTTTTAGCCGCAAGACACACTTGTCCCGCATTGCTAAAACGAGATTTAAGCGCTCCATCAAGCGCGGCGTCTAAATCTGCATCTTCACAAACAATAAACGCATCATTTCCCCCTAATTCTAAGAGATGAGGCTTTAAATGGAAAGCGGCCAATTGCCCCACTTTTTTGCCTGTCTCTACGCTTCCCGTAAAGGCTACCCCTCTCACCCGAGGGTCTTCGATGAGCG
>JBNKYI010000521.1:0-1373 GCA_050300815.1 Fibrobacterales bacterium | reverse complement strand
CTATTCCAAAGTCCTCCATTCAAATTAAACCATGTTCCAGTCGTGAGAAGCCAAGGACCTAACCATAGGAAAAAGAATCACGTTGAAACTCGATCTGTAGCCCCCACAATCTATCATCGAAGTCTTGCCATTATTTCTCATCGAGCTGCGACTTTTCCGGCGAACTTGAAGTCAATCCGACGTTACCGGTGAGTCCCCTTGCCGTACTCTCACTCCCGGACTTTACGGATCTGAAATCGGAGGTCTATAGCTCAAGTTATAGCAAATTCTGGTGAACTTCCGGTGAAGTTCCGGCGAGCAGACTCCATTGTTGTCTTCTACCTTGAGCTCCATCCGAATTTTACAAATAGGTCCTTGTACGGATTTTATTTAATTACAGAGTAGTCCTTAGTACTTAAAACCTTCATAACTTTCAAACCGTAGCTCCGATTTAGTGATTCTTGCGCTCACGAGTTCATAGCGACGAGTAGAATATTTTAGTACTGTTTGTTTAGTAATTAGGTACTGTTTGATATACTGTTTTATTTATTCTTTGTATTGCTTGTTTTCGGTCGTTATTATTTAGATGCTGTGAACTTCAGAAATCTTCAAGACCTTCAGGAAGAAGACTTTGAGCAGCAGCTAGCGGGGAATCAAGTCAAGTGTTCCTTGATCATATTGATCAGATATGCTTTCTCCCTCTTGTTACACATTTGCATGCATTAATTTGGATTACATATACCTTATATACCTATAGGATTGGATTTATGGTTAGTAGATTTGCTTAGCCCTGTAGTCATGAGTGTCATACAAGCCTTTTCATCTTATATGATGTTGAGTTTGGCTTGTGTCTTTGTGAGAGTGTTTGGTCTTCCATCTCTCGTGATGTGAGGTGACCATGGTGAGGATTGATGCTGTGGTTTGAGTATGGGTTGGAATGGTGGAGACGGTTGGATTCTATCAGGTGATGTGGATTGTCATGCTCGGATCTGCTAAGGACCGAATCGTGGGAGTAGACACCCCAGGACAACATGTGCCACCACGTGTCCGGTATGGAAGGGCTTACTTACTAATTAGGGATGTTGTAGGTTGTGAGTCTTGCTCGGCGATGTGGGGAAAGACGCAGGATGTGATCTAATCCACAAGGTGCAAGAGGGGCTTGAGGGTATTCTGTTGTACCCAATATGGGGAAGCCTTAGCAACTGTAAAAGGGGCCTGAGGGTATTCTGTTGTACCCAACAAGAGCAAAACTATGGCAAATCAAGACATACGAGCTGGGGTTAACCTTCATAAAGGCATGTAGTGATCTCTGACCATACATCAAAGGAAGTGTAAAAAATGGCAGAAAGGAGGGTCTCTAGTCACCGATGGGTGATGAAATCACTATGCATGGG
>JBNKYI010000520.1:0-1399 GCA_050300815.1 Fibrobacterales bacterium | reverse complement strand
CCTTTGCAAATGTCAGAAGAGCAAGCGCAACAATTGCTTGAAAGTTTTAACGAAGAAGAAAAGAATAATGAAAAATGGAAGCCGGCTCGAGGCCAATCGCGTCCGTTGAAAGATTGGTGATATGAAGAAGAATCGTGATTTTTTTTCGTTAGAACGGAGTTGCCGATGGATCATTCTACTGCTTCTTCTGACTTTGCCCACTTGGGCGGGGGTGCACTTTGAAGTTGATCCTCAGCGAATCGAAGCGGGCAAAGAGTTTGTTTTTTCTTTGGTGATTCCGGTGAGAGAATTACCGCAACAACACGATTTCCCTCTCATTCTTTTTCCCGAAGGCATTGAAGTGCTAGAGCGAGATACCCTGCGCGAAGCAAAACAAGATTTTTTCATGGGCAGATATCTCGTTAAAAAATTTAGGGTCAAAGTGAAGGCAGAAAATGCTGGCGAATATGTTGTCGGTCCGATCACTTGGAAGATTGGGGGTCGAGAAGTCGAATTGGGAAAAACAAAAATTCGAGTTTCTCGTTCTTATGACGACCCGGGGATGTCGGTTTCGAGTTCGGTGAGTTCTCGAAAAATCTGGGAAGGCGAACAAGTCGTTTACACCCTTTGGTTTGCGGCCTACGAAAATTTTCAGAAGGGTCCTGCGCCTTTACAGACGGGTTTTGGTCAGAACTTTTGGGGAGAATTGCATTCTGATCAATTTGAATGGAAGAAGGCAAAAGAGCTAGATAAAGGGCGCATTGGCGAAGCCAGTATGAGAGCGTATTTAGCCCCTTTGCAAGCCGGGCCTCAACAAATTCCTCGGCAGGGATTTAAATACGTCAAGTTGGGTCCGCCTAAAAGGGTAGTGAAAGAAAATAAGGTAGGCAACTTTTACAGTCGCTCAGAAACGGTTGAGCAACAGCCCGTCGAAGATACGGTTTACACAAGACCTTATCCCATAGACGTTCGGCCCCTACCCCAAAAAGATCGTCCACTGACCTTTAATGGTTTAGTTGGGCAGTACAGTTTCGACGTTCGCTTTGATAAAGACTCTTTAAAGACGGGTGAACCGCTTACATTAGAAATTAAAATACAGGGGGATGGCCGTCCGGGATACATTCCCGATCCTCAATTGCCTGACCTGAGTGATTTTAAAGTCGTGCCGCCCGAGAGCAAGGTGGATACTCGCCTAGTCAATCAAAAAATTCAGACCACCCGAACACTCACCTACTTTCTTTATCCCCGTCGTCAAATGAATCGCGATATTCCGCCTTTAGAGATCAGTTTTTTTGATGTAAAAAGTGAATCTTATCGACGTTTGCAATCAAAGCCGCATCGCTTGGTCGTTACCCCTGGAGACTTTGTTGACGAAGAGGTGGCTTTGCAAGAACAAGGATCTCCCAATGATTCGACAATC
>JBNKYI010000519.1:0-1410 GCA_050300815.1 Fibrobacterales bacterium | reverse complement strand
GCACGCAGGTCCCAAAACATAGGCGCTTTTTCCGGATCATACCGGTTGTAAATGTTGATGCCGTTAAAGGCTGTATTGATAACGGTATGTGCATTTCGCTTGACGAAGGGAATGTCATTGGGTTGATCCGCAGGATCGATATGAATCGTTCCTTGGCCTCCGCCCAAATACCACTTGCCTTGTCTTACATCTCCCACTGAAAGCACAAAGCGCTCTTTGTAACTTTCGGGATCAGCATAAATTTCTCGCATTTCTTGAACTTTATTCGGTGTGAGTTTTGTTAGGGCATCGAGAAATGAAATTTTGATCGCATAAGAAGGGGTGCGCTGTTGCCCTTTGATTTGTACAAAGGGATTCGCTAAGCCGACGTAATTGCCCGTTTGGTCGGTTAGACCCGAATCTGCCACAGGAATTCGCACCGAATCGAGCAATGTGACATAACCCGTAGCGCTGCTGTCATAGGTAAAAGTACTGCGAATATGCAAATTACTTTCCCATTCTTGAGAGGTGTAGTTGCCAAAGACATTTTCAGTGCCGCTGCCCCGTTTTTTAGTGAGGAGCAAAAGAGGATTTTCAACTTTAAAGTCTAAGGGTTCAGAATAGTTAACAGTGAGTTGGTCAATATACCCGATGGGTCTGTAGAAGGCGCTGCTTACCACCGGAGGTACTTGGTCTATCAACACAGCACTGCTGCGGGATCCAATCAGGCCACCGCCGACTCGAGCCTGTAAGAGACCCGAACCCTGCCCTCCATTTCCTGCCGTAAAACCATAGGGCATTCGATATTCACCCTTGAGGTCGATCACAACGATATTAGAGTCGCTGTTGCGAAAATGCCAAGCGGCAGTGTCGTAATAAAAGGTGGTGGATTGGGGATAACCCCAGTCGACTTCGACACTATCGGGAATGTCGATAAGGCGAAGTTTGCGTTTATAAGTGTAAACAATGCTGTCTGCATATCCATCACCTTCGCGATCAATAATTTGAGCATTGGTTATGGGTACAGGCTGCGGAACAAATCGAATGGGTACGGGGGGATTTGTACAGCTTTGACTTGAATTCCTCAACGAAGAAAAGTCAGAAAGAATGGCATTCTCATTGGTTTTTCCCCAAAACTTAGAGGGCTCTGTGACGGGGATAATATTATTGCCCGAGACGAGAACTTGCCAGATGCGCCCCGTATTGTCAAAACTCGTTGCAGAAATCAGAGAAATGCTCTGATTCTGCTCCACAAGAGCAGAGTCTAAAATGTCTAAAAAGAAACTCGTAGAACTCAATGTAATCGGTTCTGAAAATCCCAACCGTAGGGTGTCGATGCGCCCTGCTTGAGTTTCGAAGCTTTCTAGAATACCAATCTCAGAAAGTTTTGGCGGGATTCCATCGGTGAGTTCTATGGTTTCATCAGAGACG
>JBNKYI010000518.1:0-1412 GCA_050300815.1 Fibrobacterales bacterium | reverse complement strand
AGCATTCTAGAGCGTCCTAGCCACCCCCTGCGCTTTTTTCGCTCCATAATCCGCCCGTTTCAGGTCGCCTTGCCGTAGGCTCGATGGTTGAAACGATTCAAAGCGAACACAAAAAGACGATAAAGAGATGCTAAGGCTTAACCCCGTTTTCGTTGTTAGATTTCAAACTATGTGCTGCTCCCAAAATAGGTTCTTGAGTCTATTGCCCCAAGGGGCGAGTCTAGGTTCAAATTTAGGGTGCTTTGATAGATGTCCTTGAAATTATTCTCAGTCATTTCTTATCCGTTGGATTATCAGAAGTAGAATTGAAAACTTCAGTCCTTTCAACTTCTCCATTCTTCCAGTGAATTTTTTGAGAAACCTCACCATTAGGAGAATATTGGTGTGGAGTTGAAGGAATGATGGTAATTGAGGCGAAAGGGGGAAAATGAAAAGAGCGTTATAACTTTTACAAATAGTTAAAAAACTAATACATTGTGGTATATTTGTATTATGAAAAGTTATAAGTCCAAATGGTTTCAACGCTGGCAAAAAAAGACAAATCTTTTAGATAAAACCCTTCATCAAGCAATTAAGGATTTAGAAGAAGAGAAAAGCTCTGTTAAGCTTGCTTCAAATCTTTATAAAGTTCGAATTGCCGATGAAGGCAGAGGCAAGCGAGGAAGCTATCGAACAATCATTGTTTATAAAGCTGGGGTTCGTTGTGTTTTCATAGCTGCATTTGCCAAAAATGAATCTGATAATATTTCGAAAACCCAATTAGCGGACTATAAGGAATATGCCAAAACTCTGATTAGATTTTCAGAGGAAGAATTTAAGGGGCTTGTATCAATGGGTTCATTTATAACACTTGAAGGAGAAAATAATGAGTAAAAATTTGGATAGTGCTTTAAAAGAAAGCTTGCAAGACATTGTTGAGGGTGGCCTTAAAACCACATTTACAAATAAAAGGCTAAAGGAACTTGGTATCAAGCTTCCTGTTATTAAAATGAGCCCCAAGAAGATTCAAACAATTCGAGGCAAAACAAAACTAAGTCAGGCTGTTTTTGCACAGCTTTTGAATGTGAGTCCAAACTCTGTTCGAAGTTGGGAGCAAGGGGTTCGAGAGCCAATAGGTTCAACGAAAGTTTTACTTGACCTCTTGAATAGAAACCCCCATGTTTTAGATCATATGCTTCCAAAGCAAATGATCGCTTAACTGAACTCTAACGCTTCTCGCGCCAGCGGCTGGCCACTACAAAGAGCAGACTTAAATAAACAATATCAAGACGGCTCTTTTTTTGCGTTGTGGATTTTATGCGTTGTAAGAGCGCGATGAAACTCCCGAACCTTCGCCGTTGGAAATTAAAAGAAATGCAAAAAGGTCTGCGCCCTTTAACACTCTACGCTAAAGTACATCGCCTTCATCTCTT
>JBNKYI010000517.1:0-1433 GCA_050300815.1 Fibrobacterales bacterium | reverse complement strand
AAGTAATAGAGATTGAGGGCTTAAATCTTACTGGTAGTAAGAATAAGAAAGTGTAGAGGCGCGCTCTACTCTCCTTGATCACCCAAACGACGCATCGCATTGGGCTTTTCAATTTGGATATTGTTTTCGATACTGATGTTTTTGCAAACCCAGGCGGCGGCGAGTGCAGCGGTGCTTTTTTGAAAGGTACTGCGAACCTGTCCTTCGAGAAAAATGGTTCCCCCTTGTACCTTAGCGTGAATCTGAGTGCCCTGCAGTGCAGAGTTTTTCAGCAGAGCTTCATTGATCGCTTTTGATTTTTCAATGTCTTCTTGCAACAGCCCCCGAGTGGGGCTAAGGTGCAAATGAATTTCGCGAAGACCATTGATACAGGCCAATAGGTTGTAGAGTTTTTGAAAAACTTCTTCTTTTTCAACAAAGCCATGCACAGTGGCAATTCCATCTCTGACAAAGGCCCGAATTCCCACCAATCCGAGTTTAGCTTGTGCTTTTAGAAGGGTGTGAATCTGCCATTGTAATTCATCATCAGAAACGATAATTCCCGGATAGATCATGATTTTGGGAAGCACCATCAAAACGCCAGGAATGGATTCGACGAATCGAATAAGGGCTTCTTTTTCGAGCAAATGCGCGCATTCTCCGGTGAGATAAACAATGCCACCGCGCACTTCAATATCCATGCCTTGCACCGATTCACCCATAACCGATTGAAAAGCTTCGCGAATTTTTTCTCGCATGATCTGATTCGTTCCCGTCGGGCTGGGACGGTGGTTGAGATTCATAATCAGATAACTGTGGTTTTCAAGTTGTATGATGATCTTCTCTTTGGCGCCGTGCACGATACCTACGGCAATACCTGTGAGGTCTCGCCCCACGTGATAGATGTAATCTCCAATTTTAGTTGAACCGAGTTGAAAAGGAACGAGGCGGTAGGTGAGCAGTGCTTCTTTACCTGCGATATTGGGAATGCGCTGGCTCCATTTAAATTCTTCGCCATCGTCGTAGACCATAGTGAAGTGCTCTCTCTCTCCTACTCTTTGGCGCATTTTAACTTGCCCGGGTTTGGATTGGCCAGGAAAATAAACCCAATCCCCGACAACGATGCGGCCTCTCCCTCCCACCTTGCATTTAAATTCACCTTCGTCTTCGCCGATGATCGAACGCAAATCTCGGGCGAAAACAACCTGGTCTTCACTGCAAATAAGACAACTGGCAAGCAAAGTCTCTTCTTTGAGTTGGGGATCGGCGAGATCAGACGACAAGCGAGAGTGCAGCGACTGTTTGGTTACGGCCGAACAGTTTCTACAGAAGAGGGGCTCTTCTTTAACGAAATGATGATAAGGAGCTCGCACAGTGCCTAGGTTCTGAAGAGTTAAGAATCGCTCTATCAAAAATATATACAGAGTGCGAGCTGCGGTAAGCCGCAGGCCTTA
>JBNKYI010000516.1:0-1442 GCA_050300815.1 Fibrobacterales bacterium | reverse complement strand
CTCTTTTTAAAATTGAATTTTGAAACATTCCCAAAGAACTTTGCGTATTTCTCTCTACAAAAAATTCTTGTTGCGTATTTCCTTCATAATCGAGAAATTCACTCCATAGCGAAATACTTTCTTTGCCTGTTTTCCCCCAACGTGCCAACCATTCATTTTCATTCTCATCCACCTTTTGCACTTTATGCTTTAACGTCGTCACGTCTTCCCAATATTCTTTAGAGGGATTAATCATATAGAGAAATACATCGGTCACTTTAGCCACTTCACTGATCGCCAACCGGTGAAATGCACTCATTTGACTGTTGCCAAACAAGTGCACTCTATGATGCTCAACTTCTTTTTCGCAGTCTCGAAGTTCAAATTGAATGCGGGGTAAGGTCAATAATGGGCGCAATGAGTCTTTATTAATTTTCAGCATTAAGCTCTCAGAGTCTGTAAACAACTGATGATAAAGAAACTGCTGCCATTCTTCAATTTTTGCTGAGGGCCCTTCGGTGCAAAACAATCGCTCTGTGGGCCATGTATTCTCTAACCCTTTCTTTTGTTTTAACGCAGGGCGGTGATATTGATATTCAAGAAAAAGATTGCCCACTATGGCAGCCAATGACCTCGCCTTTTCTATCTCAAATATTTCATTTGGATACAGATAGCGATACAATGTTTCTTGCTCTTTAATTTTTTCTCGATCTTTGAGCGCAATATAAAGAAGTTTTTCAATAAAGTCTTTGTCGAGTAACTGCGGATCTTTGGCAAATTGAGTCTTATAGGTCTTTGAATAAATACGCCATAGAAAGCCTTCTAAAAATTGATTTTTTAATCCCGCACAAATCCCTTCACTTTTTGCTCGTTCAATTTTTAATTGCTTTGCAATCTGAGGCGTGGGCGTGATCAGAACTGAATCTTCTTCGGCTCCCTGATCTTTGGCGATCCAAAGCCTAGAAAGTTCCTTTAAGGAGTTTGAATAAAAAACATGTAGAGCCATGTCTTAATAATAGAATCTAAGCGAACTGAACAAGTAAAAATGATTTAACTTCGCTTGAGGTGAGAGGTCAAATCCATCGTTCTCAACGGCAAAGGCATCATAGCTCGTATAACTATATCCAACACCTATTGCCCAGCCAATATGGCGATAGAAGGCCCCATAACCCGCATCCACTTGTAGACCTTTGCCCGCGCCCTCGGCATCGTAATCAATTCCCCGGTCTGCGGTAGTGAATCCCTCACTAAGCGATATTCTCGAATAGTGAAAGCCCCCTCCCACAAAAGGCTTCCACTTCCAATCTTTTAAAAATAAAAAGCGATAATTCACCTTTAGATCAAACAGCTTGAATTTCTCATCACTTTGCGCGCGAATGTCTTGATAATGAAAAGCAATTTCGTGTAGGCGATCAATCTGTGCCCCAATGCCGAAAATCAAGCCCCCGTGTTTCGATAAATTA
>JBNKYI010000515.1:0-1443 GCA_050300815.1 Fibrobacterales bacterium | reverse complement strand
GTCGCCGCAAAAAGCAATTTGCTCACGGTAAACCTGGGGGTAATGGATCCACCTAAGCTTTTATTTACCGAGGTCATCGTGACGCTGGCCCCCCCTTTACCCGCTTGGCCAAATAAAAGACTCGGCAATTCGACATAAGGGTCTTTGATATGATTGCCACTAACCGGTTTTTGATCACAATCCGCACTGCTCGAACTCGAACTGTTTTGGTTGTGCACCAAAATTTTCTGCTTTCCTACCGTAAAGGTTGAGAAATCTTGCACCGTCAGGTTATACACCTCAACCAAGGTGTCTAACCAAAGCACTTCATCTATGGTATAACGCTCTTGATCGGCCCCGAGCAATGCATCGCCAACTCTGAGGTCGCGGGCATCAACCCAACGGCCGTTGTTATCATAGTTGGCTTCGCTTGCACTGAGATTGGCTGAGCGCGGTCGATCGGCCAAATCGGCCCCCTGCAAGACCCAGAAGGGGTGCATTTTGGTCGTCTTTAAGGTGTCGCGACCCACAATCACTCGATAGAGGGTATCTTGCGCAGTGTGGTGCAGGGTGTTGAGCACTTTTTTGTAGCCCCACTCTTGGGCCATCACATCAAAAGCCAATACGCTATCGCCCCGTCGAATCTCTGAGATCAAACGCGGCTGCAAATCTGTGCCCCAAACCGGAGTATCCCCCGTAAAAGAGTTGCCAATGCTACAACTGGCCCCAGCGCTCGCCAAAGCGTTATCGACCTCAGCCAAAGGCCCTGCCTTAGGGGTGATTGCGTTGGCGCTGTTTGCCTCATCGGTTCGGTTATTTAACGAGATCGAAAAATCCCCGAGACCGGGCAATTCAAAATCGATATCTGACCGGTAGCTGTAGAGCACCTTATCGGCCGTGGGGTCATTAACGTTGCGATGATTGTCGTAGTCGATCAAAAAGTCGCCAAAGATCTTCACGCCTAGGTTACCCATCGAAACACAGCCCAACATTCCTTTATAGGCCGCGCCAAATTGCGAATAAACATTGACATAAATTAAGCTTTGAAAGTTAACGTCTTCGTCGTTTGGCGCAGACAGGGTCGGGTCGGTCACCGAAGCGTAGTCGATATAACCCAAACCGGCGATGTCTAGGTCGGCTCTGAGGTGAAAGCCATCGGTATTTAAGTGATCCCTTTCTTCGAGATCATCTAAAACATTACACACCATCAGGTAATCTTTTTTGACTTGATGCAAGTATTTACCCGAGGTCTGTTTGGGAGAGACATTGAGAGGAAAGCGATAACTCAACCCCCCTAAAAAGGTGAAGTTTAAAGAGTTCTTAGCCGCCGCATTGGCATTTTGGGGTGCATAACCCGTAAGCTTTCCTTCGCCATCTCTCACCTCTTGCATTTTTGATTCATCTAAAGAAGGAGAAACCGACTCATAATTAAAACCACTGAGATAGATGTTGCCTTCTGAAATG
>JBNKYI010000514.1:0-1479 GCA_050300815.1 Fibrobacterales bacterium | reverse complement strand
TCAACGTCGGAGCAGGGCATGTACACGGCGCGGCAGTGCTCGCGGTGGGGAATCACCAGCTGGCTCCGCAACAAGGGCATGGCACCCATCATCGACATCTTCATGGCCGCCAGCTCTGATCTTGTCGATCAGGCTTTAGTCATTGCCGACGGGCGCAAATACGTAGGCGCATTGCTCTGGCCCGATTGGGAAAATATGAAGCAAATCAAAAGTAAACGGGGAAAATCTCAACTCAGCGACGAAGATTTTGTCAAAGACAAAGACGTGCAAAAAGAGATTTCGGCTCTCTTAAATCGGGTGAATATTCACCTAAATCACTGGGAGCAAGTAAGAACCTTTAAACTTCTCAGAGATCGTCTGAGCATCGAGCAAGGAGACATGACTCCTAAAATGAACTTGAGAAGAGAGCATTTATTGCAAAAGTATAAAGAAACCATTGAAGAACTTTACCCTAGTGAAGAAGCCCAGGAGTAAACATTGAGTTGTTGAACTAAATAGAACCCACCACTTAAGCGGGAGGATCAGATGAAAGAACGCATCGCCATAATCGAAGGTTGGAGAACTCCTTTTGGTAAGGCCTCAACAGAAATGGCTACGGTCAGCGCCGACGACTTAGGGGCATTTATCGTCAGAGAGTTGCTAAGCCGCCTCGAGTGGGATATACGCGAGGTCGACGAATTGATTTTTGGCAATGTCGGCCAACCGGCCAATGCGGCCAATATCGCGCGGGTTGTCGCTCTAAAGGCAGGTCTTCCCCATTCACTCCCCGCTTACACCGTTCATCGCAACTGTGCTTCAGGCATGGAATCTGTGACGACAGCAGCCAACAAAATCAATGCAGGCGAAGCCAAGATTATCATTGCAGGCGGCACCGAATCCATGTCTAATTACCCGCTGATTTACGGTCGCCAAATGACCGCTCTTTTTGCTTCTCTGACTAAAGCCAAAACCCCATTGGCCAAACTCAAAGTCATCTCTCATTTTAGGCCCTCTTTTCTCTCACCCGTCGTCGCTGTGGTCGAAGGATTAACCGATCCTGTTTGTAGTCTTAATATGGGACAAACCGCAGAGGTCTTGGCCAAAGAATTTCGAATTTCTCGCGAAAGACAAGATGAATTTGCCTTAAGATCTCACCAAAAAGCAACCGAAGCTCTAAAGCAAAATCTCTTTGCCGACGAAATTGTTCCCTTGCCCATAGGGCCTAAATATCACAAGGTGGTTTCTCAAGACAATGGCGTGCGCCCCAACCAAACCCTAGAAGCACTCGCCAAACTCAACCCTATTTTTGATCGCATTGACGGCTCGGTCACTGCGGGCAATGCTTGCCCAATCACCGACGGAGCGGGAGCCGTGCTCTTGATGCCCGAATCTGAGGCCAAAGCCCGTGGGTTAAAACCCCTAGGTTACCTGCGCGACTACGCCTATGCTGGGCTCGATCCCCAACGCATGGGATTAGGCCCTGTTTACAGCTCAGCCAAG
>JBNKYI010000513.1:0-1488 GCA_050300815.1 Fibrobacterales bacterium | reverse complement strand
AAAGTATTAACGAATAGGACACTCGACGCAAAATGAGTATACCGCTTTCTAAGAAAATTTTACGCCGCAGTATGCGACTGCTCCCCCCTTCGACATTTGCCTTCAATGTGGGAAAGATCTTTACGCGCACGCTACTAAAGCCTGGCAAAACAGTGCAAATGGTTACCTTTGACTTTGGAGGTCGTTTTAATCTGCACGCCGATCTCAGTGAGTTCGCCTCTAACGACTTGTATTGCCTAGATCGACAATTTGAAGCAAGTACTTTAAAACTGTGGGATCGCTTAGCTAAGAACTCAAAGGTCGTCTTCGATATGGGAGCTCACATGGGGATGTTCAGCCTAATGGCTGCCACTGCCAATCCTCAGGCCTCGGTTTTCGCCGTAGAGATTTGTCGTAAAAATCTTAAAATTTTGCAACAAAATATCAGCCGTTTTTCTCATGTGCAAATCATCGACAAGGCTATTGCTCCACAGCGGGGAACCTTTTGGTTTCAAGAAGATCACATTAGCGGAGGCGGTTTTCTATCAACTGAGACAAACAGTGACGAACACCGAGTCAGAGAAAAAACCGCGCAAGCTTATCCCGTAGATGCTTGGCCTCTCGACGAATTGGTCGCTGAGTTAGGCCTCGAAGAAGGCATTGATTTGGTAAAGATGGATTTAGAAGGATTAGAATACGAATTGCTAACGGGTCAAGAAAAATTTTGGGAAAAGTATGCACCCAAAAATCTGATCGTCGAAATTGGCTACCCTAAAAGCGACCCTGCGCGACTTGAAAAAATCCTCTCAACCATGAAGTCAAGAGGATATCGCGCAGAGAGAATTGAAGGTTTGTATGCTTTTCCGATGAAGGAAAAAGAGGATTTGGCGAACTGGTGGTTTACACATGCATGATGTTTTTTAATTCATTGGTATCCTCATCGCGATGAGGAAATTTGGGTTTTACAAAACCTTCGAGTTCATCGACAAAACTGAGAATACCCGCAAGAGATTTTCCCTCTTTAATCTTCAAACCAATTTGCTGATTCATTTGATCCCATTCGCCTTGAGATTTTAAAACGAATACGCCTTCATCAGCCAAAAGAAAAATTTTGCGTTCAAAATCACTTAGATAAAGTAACACGCCATTTTTTTCTCGCGTTTTATAAAGACCGTTCCCAAAAAAATGAGAAAAGGCGGCCTCTCTAACTTCTGATTCGACTTCGTGAGCCGAAAGAAAAAATCGGTTAAAATATTTCAAAGCCCTCACACGAGAAGTTGCCAAGTAGATCAAAGCAAAAAGGGCCACAAAAGAAACTAGCATATGCATTCCGTCTTGCCACCATTCGAGATATAATAAGAAAGAATGCAACAACGTGTTAATCAATAATGCCGATTTAAAACTGGCACTGGAATATTCTGAACTCGATTCAGCAATCATACAAACCAACTCAGCCGAGGTTTCTTCTTCAAAAACTTCGATGCGTTTTTCGAGTTCTTTTAATTCTTC
>JBNKYI010000512.1:0-1491 GCA_050300815.1 Fibrobacterales bacterium | reverse complement strand
CCGATCTTTCTCTCGAATCGCAACTTTCTATTTATCAAAGAGATTCCTCTGGGCTTTGGCATTTTCACCCCTTCGCTACCCGAAATTTATACGAGCGAATCGACAATTATCTATACCGATGGACCCTCTCTCCTTCTCCCTTTGAACTTTCAGCCGGCCAAAGTTGGAGTATTCAAAATTATGCCATCTATCAGGGATCCCTCCACCGATCTAAACAAACCTTCACCGAACTCAAAGCAAGCCTCGGTCGCTACCAACCTTTAATTTACGGTCACCTTGACGAGGCCCGTCAAAATCTATACCGATGGAGCGAATGGCAAGGGGGAGCAAAGCTAACCACTCAGCTTCCTAATGATTTCGAAGTCGAGCCTCACTACAGACTTCAACAGTTTTACGGCAACCTCGCAGACTTTAGTCAACACCTCTATGAAATCACTTTGCGATATCGCTATTTAAAAAAACACCAATTTCAAATTTCATCTCGCACTTATCAATCAAAAAGCAATTCGTTGACCCCTTATTTGTGGAACAAAGGATTCAAAAAAGGTTTTGGTTTTGAAGTGGAATCTAGAATTCAATGGGTGTTTAACGATTGGCTAACTGGAGATTTAAATGCTCTGGCAACACAATACACAATTGACACCGACTGGCTCTTTCAGACTCAAATGAATTTAAGGGGGAGCTTTTGATTTTTAAAACCTTTTGGAAAAAACGATTCACATCTCTAAGTCGTCTCTGCCTAATTATTTTTTCGTTTTTAGCCATTGGCCATGCGCAAGATTCGCTTTCATTTTTCGCCAATCAGGGTTACCCCTTTGCCCAAGCTATTCTAGAAAATGACACCTTCAAATACATCCCAGGAGATTTATATCTATGGGGCGATATACAAAACGACAGTGCACTAAAAACTCAAAATAGCCTTCTCAACTACATCGCAGGAATAGAACCCGGACAACCCTTCAGTCAATCGACCTTTGAAAAAATAAATGAGCGCATACAACGCACAAACTGGTATGAAAACCGCTGTATTGTTCACCTCGCTCGCCATTCGACCCGCCGATGGATCTATCCTGTATTATGCCTCAGAGAACTCGCCAGTAATTCTGTTGAAGGCAGTTTAGGCTTTAATAATCAAAACTCATCACCCGGGCTGCAAGGCTTTTTAAATATCGACTTAGAAAATTTAAATGGCTGGGGACACTCTCTAAAATTTACTGGATCTTGGCAAAATCAACGGGGAGAACTCAAGCTCAATTATCTTCACATACAAGCCCTTAGACTTCCTATCGATCTAAGCATCAAAGCCCATCACTTTCAAGATTCATTACAGCAAGAACAATCAATCTCTCTTCTCATTTCTCGCTCAATGTTTGAGTATTGGCGACCTTATATCGGATACCAACTGAGTCAATTCAACGCAATCGACTCCACTAAAATTCACTGGAATACAATTGAAATAGGGAACTCTTGGGGATTCAACCAATGGCTTCC
>JBNKYI010000511.1:0-1493 GCA_050300815.1 Fibrobacterales bacterium | reverse complement strand
GGACTAGCGAATCAGGGGGTTCATTTAGAGCGATTAGATTCTGTGCGCCTTAAGATTAAAGGGACGGGCCAAGTGAACTTTGGATTTGTAACTGCTGAGGTGATGGCGTTTGCAGATTATCGATTTCCCATTTTCCCCCAAGTTCAACTGACATCCGACTGGCGATGGGTGTCTCTATCGGTCAACGATTTACAGATTAGGCCAGGCAGTCAAGCGGATCTGGCGGGTATGTCGTGGCAGAGTGGCTATGGGGATGTGCGCTTTTTTCAGTGGGAATATTCAAAAGAAACAGAATTTTATCTCGACAGTGTGCTTTGGGTCGGAATTGGAATATCTGATTTTTCACCATGAGAATTTTCTCAATCAAGTTCGTTTGAAAATTTTCTATCGATAACGCAATTTTTAGAGATGCCCGATTGTTAAATTTCGAAGCCAATAATAACATGGCCTCGTGATTTTTGTTTCGGGGAATGCCGTGTGCAATAACGCGGTCTCGGGTGAATTAAATATGAATTTAAGCTCCAATTTTGCAGATCGTCGCATTCATTCTAAAGGATTGATTTTTGGATTTCTCGGTGTTCTTGGATTTAGTTTTACGCTACCAGCAACGCGACTGGCGGTGGCAAGCTTAGATCCTGTGATCGTTGGTTTAGGGCGCGCATTAATCGCTGCAAGCTTAGCAGCGCCGCTACTGCTGATAACCAGACAAAAAATTCCTAAGAAAAGCCAATGGCCGAGTATACTGATTGTAATGATTGGAGTGATTGTTGGCTTTCCTATGCTGACAGCAATGGCGATGCGCGAGGTTCCTGCATCACATGGCGCAGTACTCCTCGGGCTTTTGCCACTAGCAACGGCCATTGCGGGGTCTATTAGAGCCCATGAAAAACCCTCAAATTTATTTTGGATTGCAAGTGCCTCAGGAAGTATTGCTGTCATTGTTTATGCATTATCGATAGGAGGCGGCAGTTTTCATTTTGCTGATTTTATTCTTATCGGAGCCGTCGCTCTCGCTGCATTAGGTTATGCCGAGGGTGCTCGCTTGGCGCGTGAAATTGGGGGATGGCAGGTGATATGTTGGGCTTTGCTAGCTTCTGTGCCTCTTCTTATCTGGCCTGTAGGTTTTAAAGTTTGGCAACACGGGCTAGTCGCTCCAGCAAGTGCTTGGTTTGGTTTTGCCTATGTCAGTATTGTTAGCATGTTCCTCGCATTCTTTGCGTGGTATCGAGGGCTTGCCGTGGGGGGAGTGGCAAGAGTTAGTCAACTTCAGCTTTTGCAACCCTTTTTGACATTGGGATTTGCCAGCCTATTTCTCGGTGAGAAATTTAGTATCGGAGCCCTTTTGGCGGTTTTAGTTGTTGTTTCATCCATTTTTGTGAGTAGACGGCAGGTCGTGACCATAAAAACAAATCAGCGGTGAATTAAGGATGTTGAATCTCTCCTAAAATTCATGCAAAGAACATCAATCTATTGAAGATGCATTGCCTTTTCTA
>JBNKYI010000510.1:0-1504 GCA_050300815.1 Fibrobacterales bacterium | reverse complement strand
GGTTTAACCCATTGGCCAAATCCACCGCCTTCGTCTTCCATAAGTTTTTTGAATTGCTCTTCGATGGCTTCGGCAGAAAATTCAGGTAAAGCACCCAGCGTATTGGCGACTTTGCCCAAGCGCTCTTGCCACCCTTCGGTAACGAGTTGTTTCTGGGTTTTTTCGTCGAGTTCAGAAGGCGTGCTGAAGAAGTAATAAGAATATTCCCAAAGCTCGCTGAGGGCTTTGTTGCGCTCTTTGGTTAGATCAAGCACTTCGAGTAAGAATTCTTCGCTGTAGTCTGCGGGGTTAAGCTGGTGAGCGACCATCTGTTCTTTGAATGGTGCGAGAAATCGCTTAGCGGGAGATTGAATGAAATACTGTCCGTTGAGCCATTCGAGTTTTTTTTCATCAAAAACAGCTGAGGTGGGATTGATGCGATCGAGACTGAAGGATTGAACCATTTCTTCGATAGACATTTTTTCTTTGTCACCACCGGGGCTCCATCCCAATAGAGCGAGAAAGTTGAAGAGCGCCTCTTCGAGGATGCCTTTGTCTTTGAAATCTCCGACAGAGGCCGCCCCTTTTCGCTTAGATAGCTTTCCGCCAGTGGCAGAAAGAATAACGGGAAGATGCACAAATTCGGGATGTTGCCAGCCAAAGGCCTCGTAAAGCATGACGTGTTTGGGGGTAGAGGGAATCCACTCGTCGCCGCGCAGCACATGGGTAATTCTCATTAGATGGTCGTCAATTACGTTCGCCAAGTGGTAAGTGGGAAATCCATCGGCCTTGAGCAAAACCATATCGTCAAGTACCCGATTTTGAGTGACGATGCGACCGCGCAAGTGATCTTTAAAAGCCGTTTCGCCATGAAAAGGGGCTTTTAGGCGAATGACATGAGAATCGCCGGCAGCTAAACGACGCTCGACTTCATCTTTAGGGAGGTTGCGACAGTGGCGGTCATAGCCAGTGGGAATTCCCGATGCCTTTTGCTGCTCGCGCAAAGTGTCTAAGCGTTCAGACGAACAGAAACAGTAGTAGGCCTTGTCTTTTTCAACCAATTCTTTAGCGTGGGCTTGATAGAGATCCAAACGTTGACTCTGAGTATAAGGTCCGCAATCGCCCTCAACTCCAGGACCTTCGTCCCAATCCATGCCGAGCCACTTAAGGTCGGCCATCAGGTGTTCTAAGGCCTTGGGATCAAAGCGTGTTTGGTCGGTGTCTTCAATGCGAAGTAAGAACTTTCCCCCTGTGTGGCGCGCAAAAAGCCAGTTGTATAAGGCGGTGCGAGCCCCTCCGACGTGTAAATAGCCAGTGGGACTGGGGGCGAATCGAACGCGAACCTGATTTTCCATGATAAAGTCCAAAAATAAGAGGTGAATTTTTGGCCCAAATATAGAAAAAGGGAACCCTCGCCCCCGTTCGCATCTCTAAAGGAGATCTCTAAAATAGCTTTATCAATGAAAATTTTTGAATGAGACCAAAGCGGGCTTCATCGGGGGCCTTAGAGTCGGTATCAGAGACA
>JBNKYI010000509.1:0-1544 GCA_050300815.1 Fibrobacterales bacterium | reverse complement strand
AAAGCAGGCTGTTACAGTTGAAAAAATAATTTAGTCTCGCATAAATTTTATTTTTTAGTTCACAATTCAAATCTTAGTGCTGTAGAAGAAGACTGCCTTCATACTTTAATTAGGGCTTGCTGAAAAAAAGTGAAAAGCTTACGGGACAAAGCTTAGAGACGTATAAGCGGGGCATCCAGGGGGCAAAAAAGAGGTAAAATTGGAAATTATTGTGCATCCCGATCGACAAAATGTATCGAAAATCACAAAAATCTGAGTCGCCAGAAGAAGCCTTTGAACTTCCCTTTGAGGGAAAGTTGTGTGAAGAAAATCGTTGGGTCATTCTGGCCAAACTAATTCCTGGGTCAGAATTGGAGGAGGAATACGCCCAGAAGTTTGGCTCAGAAATGGGATCACCAGCGAAACCGTTTCGGATGGCCTTCGGAGCATTAGTCATCAAATAAAAATTGGGAATTAGCGATCGAGAAACCGTCGAACAAATCAAGGAAAACCCTTACTTACAGTATTTGATCGGGGAAAAAAGCTATCGAAACGAAGCCCCATTTGATGCTTCAATGATAGGGCATTTTCGTCAAAGAATAGAACGATCGCTGATTCAAAAAATCAATCAAAGAATCATCCAAAAAGGTCGAGAATTTAATCCGGAGTCACCCACGGTAAAAAAGTCAATAGGAGAAGAAAGAACAACACAAGAAAATAGAGGAAAGCTCTTAATCGATGCGACCGTAGCCCCCGCCGATATTAAATATCCTACAGATGTGGAAATGTTAAATCAAGCGAGGAAAACCACCCAAGAGATTGTAGATATCTTATATAAATCCCTGAAGGGGCAACTCCCAGAAAAACCTATAACCTACAGAAAGATAGCAAGAAAAGAATATCTAAAATTTGCAAAAAAGAGGAGACAGTCTGGAAAAAAAAGAAGAAAAGCAGTGAAGAAACAACTCCAATATCTCAACAGAAATTTTTAACATATCGAGCGATTAATCGAGAAGAGAGCTAGTCTAGAGCGCTTAATTCAAAGGCAATACAGGAACTTATTGGTATCCAGTGAAATTTATCGTCAACAGCAGTGGATGTGGGGCGTATTTAGGGCTTGGGGGAGTAGATGTCAGGCATGATGGCATCATCAGAGAATAGTGAATCAAAGCACTGATTGACCCAAGCAAGTCGTAGATGTAATAAGTGGTTAAATCCATTCTCACTCCAACGCATCCCGACACCTTTAAATCTTTGTTGAATTAACCATTTACATGCGCTCTCGACCAAGCCAGAACCCAAAGGGAAACCATGTTGCTCAAAATGTTGATAACGAATATGTTTTCTATGATCTTGAAAATATTGTTGAACTTGCGCTAAAGTTTTAAGCGCCGGCTCAGGGAGATGATCGCGATTGACCAGTTGAGTCAGTTCCCGAATCAGTTGCCGATCCTTGCCGTGACGTAGAAGATTATTATTTGCTGGTGGGGCGGCTGGTACCGTATCGCCGGATTGATATTTTGATTGAAGCGTTTAACAAAATGAAACGGCCGCTCCGCATTGCG
>JBNKYI010000508.1:0-1583 GCA_050300815.1 Fibrobacterales bacterium | reverse complement strand
ATTCCCACTTTCGTGGGAATGACGTCGAAAATCGAGGCTCTTCACCTAATTTGGGACGTCATTCCTGCGAAAGCAGGAATCCAAAAATAGGCATTGTGGATGAGCGCGATCGCGGGAATAACGGAAGCTAAGTGCGTAACATGAGTTAATGAATTACAGCAACAATTGAATTATCATCCGATTTATTGTTTTGTGCAGAATATGGAAGATTTGCATCAATTTATGGCTCATCATGTGTTTTCGATCTGGGATTTCAAATCGTGACCATGACCTAACAGACTAAAGTAATCAAGCAATAAGGAGGGACTAAGCTATGTTATTATTAAAATTATTGATACCTAGAAAATGGATTCAAAATATTATTTCTCGAATAACCTTACTTTTCTTGTTGTTCAACCTATCTTGTTGGATGCCTCCAGTTAATGCAGAAGGTAGTTTTGATCTAATAGGCGATCGTGAATCTCAAATTTTGTATGGTGGTTATCGTCCTTACCTTCACTTTGCTGATCATGACACCGTAGGAATTAAACTGAAAAATAACATTAAAGTCTTTGTCAAAGCGGGTGAACAAGTGAATGTGGGTTCCAGTGTACCTCACAGCGCCAATGGTGATGCCGACATCGTTTATTATTGGCCGGGTGCTAAGCCCCCTATAGTCGTCGAGGTAGCAATGCAAAAAAAGAGAGAGGATAGTGAGACTTCTTACTTTAGTTCTTTTGATGTTGATGCCTCAACTTGTGGTCTTATTGACACTCTTGACAAAGAAAGAATTGGGCCAATACCTGAGAGGGGTGGTTATACCCCCTGTAGTTTTATCGCCCAAGAGACGGGTATTTATGAAATCGAATTCCGTGCGCCTCTGTTAAAATCAGAACAATGGCCCAAAAGGGATAAACCAGACCTAGTGAAACCGGTGTTCGTCACCGAACCTTTCCCTATTGACGATCAACAAAAGCAAGCGGTTGCCGCTTGGGATGTCACGGTATTCCAAACCCCTGATGATTACTCTACCATACAACTGGGTCGCGCTTATGCCAACTTCCTTCCCTTAGATACGGGTATAAGTGGCGGAGCAGGTGGCAAACGAAACCCGCCAACACCAATACTCTATTCACAAGTCTATTTTCTTAATGAAATTGGTTATCTTTACCATGTTAATTTAAATGGCCTTGATCCTTTTCAGTTTCTGTTATTTTCTAATAATAAAGGCTTTCAAGACGATGTAGGTCGCAGCCTTTATACCTCAGTAGAATTTAGTCAACTAGAGGAGCAAAAAGTTTTTTTACATGATCCTAGTAAACCAGATACCAGAACGAATACGACCCATAAAATCTTTTTCAATGTTCCTTCCTCAGATTTACCCTTAGATAGTAAAGTTCCCATACCCGGTGGTGGAAGCACTTGGTTACGTTCGACACCACCAGCATTACCTCAGATCGAGAATTTCCGCTTTATTGGCGAAGAGGGTAGTGAGAATCAAACCGGTACCAAACCGTTAACCGGGTCATTTTACTTCGACACCAATACCGGCGGTGATTACATCATCACCATTGATAACAATAGCAATGGCGTATTTGGTGATG
>JBNKYI010000507.1:0-1594 GCA_050300815.1 Fibrobacterales bacterium | reverse complement strand
AGTCAAAGAACCATTGTGGCTGCGACAGCTTCTCCGATCACGAGTTATCCCTATGAAAAAGAGCGCAAGGCTTTTTCTTCAGAAACGCGCCGTCTCGCCATTAGCCCTTGGTCTGGCTTTGATTCTTCGTGGGATCACCCCGCCATTCACCGAGCTTTGCTCGATAATATATTCCCCGAACTCGCCGATGCCGGAGCGCGTATGGGTTTGGTCAATGTGATTGCCGATGCCGATGGGGTACACCGCCGAGAGCCCTTGCTCTATCGATTTCCCCTGAAAAAATACGACTCGACCGCTCAATCCAAACTCTATCCCATTTTGAGTTTGCAAACCGTACTCTATGTTATGGGCCAAAGCCCCCAAAATATGATTGTAAAGCCCGGAGAATACATCGATTTAGGCAAGCCCCTAGGTCTCTTCAAAGATGCGAAAGGGGCTCTGCAAACCACCTATCCCCAACTTTCGGGCTATATGATAGAAGAATTTATAAGGCAACGAGAGGCCATTCAAACGGTGGGGAATCAACCCAATCAGATTCATCATTTGTCTCTCACTCCCATCGTCAAAGCCTTTAGAGAAGAAGGCGAAGTAAAGATCGATGTCTTGCTGGGGCAAACCCTAGAAGGCTCTTTGTTGGAAGCTCTCATCAAACACCCCGAACTCGACAGTATTTTACTTCACTTTCCCCGCGAAGAAGAGGCCGAGCTTGAGTTAGAAGAAAACATCCGCGTTTATTATTCAAGGGATGAAGAGCAGGTCTACCTCGAAGACATAGAAGAAGAAGAGGAAATCTATTTAGACGCTTATACCTTAAGGATTTTGCGAGAGCATTACAGTGAAATCAATGAAATTAAAGAGGGAAAATCAAAATTTTTCTCAGGAAATCTCGAGATCGATTGGAATGATGAATTTCAACAACGAATGGCTTCTTACATCATTCTCAACGCTTCGGTTATCGATACCTTGCTCACACTTTCTGAGCGCGATCTTGAGAATATTCCTGTAGGTGACACCTTGAGATTGGGCGACAATATTCGCATTCCCATTGACGAACAAGGCAGAGTATTGATCAACTACCGCGGCAAATACATCACCCCTTCAAACCAAAAAACATTTAGAACAATCAGCTACTCAAAATTGCTCAACAGAGAGGTGCAAAGCACCTCTGAAGGTAAAATTTTCATTTTAGGCTCTACCGCCGCCGCCCTTTTTGACCAAGTCGCCGCCCCTGATGAAAAAGTTTATCCTGGGGTTTATCTGCACATGAATCTCATCGAAAACTTTCTCAACAACCGCTTCATTACTCTAATCCCCCTCTCTAAAAAAATCCTTTGGGGATTGGGAATGGCCCTTTCGATTGCTCTCATGGTGCTGTTCACTAGCCCCTTTTGGGCCTCAATCACAGGTCTTTTAATGGGATCTGGTTATTTTTTTTGGGTCGTCATGCGCTTTTTTGAAGGAGAATATTGGGGTGTTCTATTGCCCGAGCTCAGCCTCTCTACCGCCTTTGTCTTCGCCATGATGGTGCGATATGTCTTTGAAGAAAAAGAGAAGCGATACATTCAAGGCACCTTCAAGCAATACATTTCTCCTG
>JBNKYI010000506.1:0-1595 GCA_050300815.1 Fibrobacterales bacterium | reverse complement strand
CCTAGTTGTTTAAGGGTGTGTACTTCTAATCGAGTGAGGGGAATGCGATTAAGTTGGGCGATTTTTTGAGCGGATTCCCATTCGATGAGATGGCGTTGGCCATAATCAAAAAAAACGGCTTCGACCCGATCGAAATGGCGCATTGCCCAGTGAAGACAAGTTGTTGAATCCTGTCCTCCTGAAAAGGCGACTAAGGCCGCATCTCCTCTTTTATCCGTAGGCATTGTTTTTTCAAAAGATTTAGAAGTCATGGGTCAATCCAAATTTCCAGAGGATATCTTGTTCTGAATGGTCTCCTGCCGCGCCAAAGAACACGAGTAACATCAACTTTGAAGGTCCTCCTAGTTTGAATTCCAAACCAGGTGCGACATCAAAAGCCGAGTAGTCTTGAATGCTGATAGGTGAGCTTGAATAAGTGAGTGAGCCGATAAAGTCGAGCCCTGTAATTAATCTAAAACGGGGATAAAATCCAAATTCGACAACGGTAAATTCTTCGCCATTTAAACCGTCGCCAAAAGAGGCTTGGGCTTGCCAAGCCATCGAAAGTCTTTTAGTCACTGATCTAAAAATCGTGTAAGAAGCGTTGACGCCTTCTTGATTTCCCGAACCGATTCCAAAAACAAAATCGACTTGTAATAAATCCCCGTTGCGCAGATTCGCCTGCAGACCGAGGTCTCCGCGCACCACGACATTTTCATTGTTAAAGGTTTGCCTGCGGCTATCTAGCTGAATGCGACTGCCAAACTCAAGGGAATTGTTAATTCCGAAGATAAAGCTAAAGGGCAACAAGAGGTCGCTTTCAAAGTGAGTGATAGGGCTAGTTTGAAATTCAGTGCGGTGTTTTTTGAAGCGTTCGGGAAAAATTTGGTAGCGCGCCTCATAGAGAGGGTTGAGTGCCCAGCTTGCTGAGGTGAAAAAAAGACAGAAGGCTAAAAAAAAGACTTTTATTAAGGGATTTGTTCGCATCATTTCCTCGGGAGAATTCGACTTGCTAAATTTAACAAAACCTTTGAGGGCCTTATGATTTCAACTCGAGACTGTTTAGATAACTTGCACGAATACGTTCCCGGCAAGTCCATTGATGAAGTAGCGGCTAAGCACAAACTTAGTCAGGTGATTAAATTGGCCTCAAATGAAAATCCTTTGGGATGTTCTCCTCGGGTCAAAGAGGCGATTGTCGATATGGCTTCTAAGGTTCACCTTTATCCCATTGGGCATTCTCCTAAGCTCCTTGCCGCCTTAGCTGAAGACCTAGGGCTTCAACAAGAACAGCTCTTTTTTACCAACGGAAGCGACGAAGCCATTTGGCTTTTGACGACTGCCTACCTCAATCCGGGTGAAGAGGTGCTGTCTTCGGTTGAAACCTTTAGCGAATACGAGTTTTGCACCTATCTTCTCGATGGGCAATATCGCAATATTCCCCTTAAAGAGGGGGCTTTTGATCTTGAGGCCTTAGCCGAGGCGGTGGTGCCGGGCAAAACCAAGATGATTTTTATCTGTGCGCCCAACAATCCGACAGGAAAAGCTCTAACGAGTGAAGCCTTTGAGTCTTTTTTTCAAAAAATCCCCCGCGATGTAATGGTGCTTGTCGATCA
>JBNKYI010000505.1:0-1635 GCA_050300815.1 Fibrobacterales bacterium | reverse complement strand
CCGGCAGCATCAATTGGGATTTTGCCTGGCGATGTCATTGAAAGCGTCGATTTTCAAAGCACACAAACAATGCAGATGAATGAGGTGATTGAGTGGATTCGAGGTGAAGAGGGAACAGCGGTTCACCTCGAAATTAAGCACTTGAATGGCAGCGAAGTCGAGTTTGATGTGAATCGAGTCGGTCTTGAACTCTCGCTTTCTAGCTATCAAGATTTAGAACGCAAAACGACCGAGGTGCTCAACCGCTCAGAGTTGATTCGCCATTTAGGATCTCGCGCAGAAGCGCAACTCTTTGTGGATGACCAAGAGGTTGAAAAAGATTATGTTCGAGTGCCCAACAAATCGGACTTTCGAATTTTTTCTGTGGGCCTTAACGGTTCTGCGGTAAACGAATCTCGAAAAGAGGGTGCAAAAAAAACCATGAGAGTCTCTCTACCCGAAGTGGGAGGCTTCGAAATTTCGATTTACAATCCTAAGGGAGAGCTGATCGAATCTCGCCAGTCATTGGCGTGGGACAAAACGGTGGATTTAGAACTGGGGGATTTACACGGGGTACATCTGATTGTTGTTAAGCAGAAGGGTTTCGAAACGAGCGTTCGACAAAAATTTTAAAGACGCCTGATAACACTCAAAGAGGAGCGATTGCTTGAATAGAATGGCGCGACTCTAGGATGGAGAAAATTTTCACTACTCCACAAAAAAGCCCTCTCTTGCGAGAAGGCTTTCATTTTATATACGGTCAAAACTAATTCGATTTTTTCACTGGGCGATAAAACCATACCCAACTGCGCAGCGGATTAAACTGTCGGGTTTGAATCCAAACCTTACCGGTTCCCTTAAAGCGACAGACAAGCCCTTCGCCCGAAAAGAAAAGTGATTTGAAACCGCCCACAGATTCGACGTTATAAGAGAGTGTATCTTCAAAGGCCACAATATGACCTGTATCGACCACATAATCTCCATTCACGTCAATCTCGATTAAACCCCCATAGGTATTAAACCAAAGATCACCATAGCCATGACAACGGGCGAGAAACAAACCTTCACCGTTGAAGAAACCCTTCATGCCTTGCCATTTGAGGTCGAGGTTGACCGTATTGGCCGAAGCGACAAAAGAGCCGCTTTGCAGATAAAGAGTCTTGTCGGTGTCAATGCGATAATGAGCGAGGTCGCCCGGAGTTCCCGGGGCGATACCAATTTCTCCCGGTCCGTTTTCGGCGGTGAATTCGTTGAGGAAAATTGATTCGCCGGCAAACAGCCGAGAAAAGCCACCTCGCATCTTGGTTTTCATTTTGAGATTGGTGCTCATGGTTGCCATTGCGCTGGCCTCAACCTTGAGGGTTTGACCGCGGGGGATCTGTACGTTAACATAAGCGTAGTCAGGTCCACCTTCAATTTTGAATTCATATCCAATATCGCTCATTATTTTCTCCTCGCTTTAAGGGTGGGGGTCAGAGCACGGCCAAAGGCTACAGGATTATGGCTTTGAATCCAAAGTTTGCCCTTGCCATTAAAGCGGGTGACAAGTCCTTCACCCCCAAGAAATGAACTGAAGATGCTTTTGCCCACCGTTGAAATTTTAAAATTGAGAGATTCTTCGAAGGCCACAATATGCCCCGTGTCGACAATGTATTC
>JBNKYI010000504.1:0-1638 GCA_050300815.1 Fibrobacterales bacterium | reverse complement strand
CACTGAATTACAAGATACCCTACGTCAGTTTGACGGGAGTTTATCTGAGTTGATCGACTTTCCTTTAAACACCCCTTCAATCAGCGAACAACTTGAAAAAGTGCGTTTGCTCTGGCATCACTTTAAAAATTCGTTAAATAGCATGGATACTGAATCCGCCATGGATCTTAATAATCAAGTGCTGATGGAAATGAATCAGGTGGTGATGATGTATGTAGAATTGTCGGGGAAATGGTAAAGAGAAGAAAGAATTCCTCTTCTCTAACCGAATTCCTCGGCCTTTTTTTGAGCTTCTAGCACTTCATTCAAATCGAGGCCATACTCTTTAACGGTTTCTTCAAACAGTGTCGCCGAGCTCATTATTAATCCCATCATCTCTTGCAACTTTTCTTGAGGCAAACCCAAGGCCTGAAATTTCATTAGAGCCTCCATCGGATTGCTTTTGAACGTAGTGAAAAGGTCAACCACTTTTTCTTGGGTGACTTGGTGATCTTCTAAAATTTTTTTAATCGGATTCATCTTTACCTCTAAAATTCTTTGGTGTCTACCCAGCGTGAATATTCTTCGAGAGCTTTCACGCCCTCTTCAAAAAGATGGCCAAATTTTTTGGCGATAGGGGGCACGCTCCCCTCAAAAAGGCCTAAGGCGTCGTGCAACACTAAAACCTGACCGTCTGTCTCTTTTCCTGCGCCTATGCCAATGACCGGAGTCGACAAGGTCTGAGTCAGCAATGCGCCTAAACGGGCGGGAATATGCTCAACCACTAAAGCGCTAATTCCTAGAGCCTCAAGGTGTTTTGCCGCTTCAACGACTCGATCTGCTTCAACCTGAGTCTGGCCCACCTGAGCTAAAGATCTCGCGGTTTGTGGAGTCAATCCTAAATGGCCGACAACGGGAATTCCCGCAGCCAAAATGCCCTCAATCTGCGCATACTTTTCGCCTTCAACTTTTACAGAATGGGCACCCGCCGCAATAAACAACTTGGCGTTTTGCACCGCTTTTTCCACGCTGTGGTCTGATTTCCAAGGCATATCAGCAACAAGGTGCGCGTTCTTTGCCCCCTTCGCCACGGCCTTGGCGAAGATCAGCATTTCTTCCATTCCCACTTCAATCGTTCGATTCATACCCAACATGACATTTGCCAGAGAATCGCCAATCAAAAGCGAGTGCATACCCGCCTTGTCCGCCATTAATGCCTGAGCGTAATCATAGGCCGTAATCATGCGAATCTTGGTCTTTTGTTCCTTGAGGTTTCTAAAGAAATGTTTTGAATTACGCATGGATATTCCCTCTAATTTCTCCTAAAAAAGCATAGCTTTTGAGGTGTATTTCTCGTTCAAAATGATAGGACAAATAATCGAGTAAAACTCTTTCAACCCAAAGGATCTGTTGTAATTTCATTTCACTTTGAGGTCGGTTCACAAAACCAAACAAGGATTCTGTCTGTTCGATTCCGAGGCTCACAGGATAGCAATTCGCACAGCCAAATGCACCATTTTCTGGACTACGAAGCTACTCGATTCTCTTTCCATTTTTGATGTTCGCAAACCAATCGTTTGACAGCGGTAGTACGATCAAGACTTGACGATGATGGAGACGAAAATGGTAATGATCTCTTTGTTGTTTTGAATCACTTGG
>JBNKYI010000503.1:0-1638 GCA_050300815.1 Fibrobacterales bacterium | reverse complement strand
GACGACCAAGAAGGCTTGCCCACTCTCTGAGAAGGGTATGCCCGCGACATTGATTCCCAATAGTCCGGTCAAAAAACCTAAGGGCAAAAACAAAGCGGTCATTAGAGAAAGCTTGTAAAGATTGTTATTAAGGCGAAGGTTCATATTTTGTTCAAGATCGTCTTGAATCACTTTGAGGCGATCTCGTGCAGATTCAAGGTCCTCAACACTTCGAGTTAAATCATCGTGAAACTCATGCCATACCGATTCGTAAAAGGAGGATTCTTTAAACCATTGATCGTTGGTAAGTTTAAACATAACCTCTCTTTGAGGCATTAAATAACGTCTAAAGCCGATCACTTGGCGCTTTAGGTCGTTGGTGATATCTCTAAAATTTTGATGTTGTTGGTCGGCTTCTTTTTCTTCAAGTGCATCCACTTTTTCGGTCAACTTTTGCAAAACCTCTTCTTGGCGTTCGGTAATTCGGTTAAGTAAGCGAGACAAAAATTCGGCATCGCTAATGGGTGCATTTTCATCCACTAGCTCGGTTTTCAACTCATCAATAGAACGTACTCGGCGGTGACTCAAGGTAATAATGCGTTGTCGATCAAACCAGATGCGCAGAGATATCATGTCTTGAATGTCTTCTCCCGCATTTAAGTTAGGCGCTCTTAGGATAATCACCCTTCCATTGGGTCGTGCAATCAAGCGAGGACGGGTTTCTGGGCTCGTAATAACTTCAATCAAGACAGGGTCAATTTGAATTTCACTTTCCAGAAATTCAACCGCCTCAGGATCGAGGTAATCGGCATGTACCCAATGTAAGGAATCTTTGGGGATCTGACCTTCAGGCCCAAATTCCCCAGACTTTTGTAGATCAATTGCAAACTCAAATTTCAAAAGTAATCCTCCGATCGCTACCACTTAATGTAGATACAGTTCCTAAAACTGGACGTGCTAATTTACCGATCAATCGGTAGGCTTTTTGATTTTGTCCTAATTATTTACCATTTTTTAGTGAGAATTTTTATTGTTTGACCACACATCTTTACGAGGAAAATATGGCTCAAACATTGCTCAAAGGAAACGCAGTGAACACTGTTGGCGAACTGCCTGCCGTCGGATCTTTCGCCCCTAATTTCGAATTGATTTCTACCTCATTGACTCCTGTTCGCCTGCAAGATTTCGCGGGAAAGAAAGTCATCCTTAATATTTTCCCATCGGTTGATACAGGTGTTTGTGCTGCCTCTGTGCGCGCCTTCAATACTCAAGCCGCTAGCCTAGAAAATACCGTCGTCGTTTGTATTTCACGAGATCTACCCTTTGCTCAAAAGCGTTTTTGTGGTGCCGAAGGCATTGAGAATGTGGTTATGGGTGCCGAATATCGCAACTTTAATTTTTCAACCGATTATGGGGTGTTGCTTAAAGATGGTGGGCTTAGTGGTCTTATGGCCCGTGCCATCGTCATATTAGACACCGAAGCTCGTATAGTGTACACCGAACTCGTATCTGAAATTACCACCGAGCCGAATTACGAAGCTGCGATTGCTGCTTTATAATTTTTCTAGCCTTTAGATTTTACTTTTTGAATCAAGACGGGCGGCCCTTCGGGTCGCCCGTCTTATTTATGAATATGTCTGATTTTTATTTTACAACAAA
>JBNKYI010000502.1:0-1648 GCA_050300815.1 Fibrobacterales bacterium | reverse complement strand
TCTAATTTATCAAATATCTTCGAGACGTCCCAGTAATTCCCGAGTCAAGTCAGAACTTTTCGTTTGAAGCTCTGTCAATCGGTGATTTTTCTGCCTAAGCTCGAGAATCTCACCCGCCATATGCAGAGCAGCCAATAGCAACTGCCGCTTGGGATCTGGAGAATTGGCGATTTGAAAACGCTGGAGTTTTTCATCGGCAAAGGCCGCAATGGTCTCCAGCTCATCGGCCGAAAGGTCGGTTCTCAGAGTGAGTCGTTCACCCAGAAGTTTCACACGACGGATTTGCATTCCGTTTTCAGCCATCCCTTTTCCTCAGTGGTTAATAGGGTAATTCGTCTTGAGAATCTCCGTTTTCTTCATAAGAAAACTCTTCTTCAGACTCTTGAGCCTCTACCGATTCTGAATTTTCGAAATCGGGTTCAAGATTTTCTTCGGCTAAAAGCTCTTCTTCAGCAACATCTTCGTCTGGTTCACTTTCGTCAGCGACCCCAAAGAGGTCACCTTGCGAAGCTGCAGCACCACCATCGAGAATGCGAAGACTATCGAGCATGCCTTCTAAACGCTTGGATGCCGCACTTATTTTCTCTTCTTTTGCGCCGAGTAAGCCTTTTAGCTTTTCATTTTCTGCACTGAGAGAATCCACTCTTTTCAAAAGACTTTCTTTTTCTGATTGCAGATTTTTAATCAAATACAGAGCCTTTGCCACTTTTTCTGACAATAGATCTAATTCTTTAAATTCCATCTCAAATCCTCTCGTCCGATTTCACTGCGCCCACCGCAGTTTTCGAATCTATTTCAAAAATATAACGGTTTAATCATTTAGGTCAACGGTATTCAATTTCGGGCTCTTCACCCAACAAACGCGCCAATTTATCTTGAGCCTTATTCACCTCATCATCAGTGAGTGTTTTTTCGGGATTCTGGTAGACAAACTGATAGAGCACCGATTTCTTTCCTGCGGGAATATTTTCCCCTGTATAAATCGATTTCAGCCGTACATCCACCAAATTTTTAACCTTAAGCTTAGAAATTCTATCCATCACTTCTGCATGATCAAAGCGCTCAGGAAGAATCATGGAGATCTCTCTTTTGACCTCTCCGAATTTCGAGAAGGGAACAAATTTTTTCTGCTTTCCACTCAACCTAACCAAAACGTCAAAATCGACTTCGAAAAAACAAGGCACCATGCCCACGCCAAAAGACTCAACGAGACGGGGGTGAACTTCTCCCAATTCGCCCAAAAGTTTCTCTCCCGCAAAGATTTCTAATTGTTTAAAAGGATGGTAATAAGAACGTTTTTCTACAGGACGTTTAAACGTTACATCTATTCCCAAAATGCGGAACAATCCTAGCAGAATCGACTTCAAGTACAAAACATCTGCAAGATCTGGGTTTTCAAGATGGCCCGCAGGGTTCCATATTCCCGCCAAAGCTCCCGACAGCTTATCCACCTCTTTCACGCCAGGATGTTTGTCACTGGCTTTTTCGATTTCGGGATAAAAGGCCCGATTGATTTCAAAGACTCGAAACTCACGTTCTTGATTTCGATAATTAAAGCTCATTTGACGAAGAAACTTGGGGAGGTGAGATGTCGGAAGCACTGCCCATTCTTCAGAAAGAGGATTTGCCAATTCAATGGGATTCGACT
>JBNKYI010000501.1:0-1668 GCA_050300815.1 Fibrobacterales bacterium | reverse complement strand
AAAACGATTCAGCTGCCTTCGACTAGCTCAGGCCATCGCAAGCGCCGCTGAGGGCTGGGCGCTGAAAGGCCACCGCTGTGCGGCGTGATTCGCCGGGCTCATTTAAGGTTTAGTCTTCGCCAATTTTGCAAGCAAAATTAAGGGCTCAGTTGTCGCCCTGCTCATTGGCGTTCAGCGCCGAAGAAAAGAATGAATTTTCATTCACGGTGTTCATGAAAATTGCAAGCTGACCTCAGAGACACCTCAGAGGTGCCTCTGAGGTGTGCAGTGAAATTCGAACTAAGGATCGCACAAAAAACTCTAAGGCTACGAACTCCAATCTTCATTCACGGTATTTACAAAAGAATCGCTAGACTTGCCAAATGACCTTATTTAAACTAAAATTGCGCCTTCTTTAACCCTCCTGGTTTAACCAGGCTTATGTCCATAGGGAGATTCTATGCAAAGCTATGAAACCATGGTCATCCTTGATGCCATGATCACAGAAGATGCCGTAGAGCGTGAAATCCGCAAAATTGAGCAGGTTATCACCGCTAACGGCGAAATGATTCAAGTCGATCGTTGGGGCAAACGCAAGTTGGCCTACGAAATTCGCCGCAAAACTTACGGTGTTTATGTTGTGTTTTATTACAGTTCTTCAGCCAATGTAGGTGCGATGCTTGAGCAAGATTTTCGCATTAATGAAAATGTACTGCGTTGGATCACCTTAGCCGATCAACCTCTTCCCAGCGAAAGAAAAGAAGAAGCTGTTGTCGTAGAAGACGAGGAGTTCTAAAATGGCTAAAATCAAAAGAAAAAAGTCGTGTTACTTTAAAGAAAACAACATTGATTTTATCGATTATAAAGACGAAAAGCTTTTGAAACGTTTTATTACTGAGCGTGGTAAAATCATTCCCAGAAGAATTTCTGGTACCTCAACTTATTACCAAAGACAATTGGCTCAGGCCGTTAAACGCGCCCGTCATATGGCCATTTTGCCTTTCGTAGCAGAGAGCATTAAGTAAGGAGTTTACCATGGAAGTGATTTTAAAAGCTGATGTTGCCAAGCTTGGCAAAAGTCTCGAAGTCGTTAATGTTAAAAACGGCTTTGCCCGCAATTTTCTTTTCCCTCGTAAGCTCGCTATCCCAGCTACTGCTGAAGCTCGCGAATTATTAGAGAAAAATCGCGCTCAACTCGAAGCTCAATTAGCGACAGAAAGAGCTGCTGCCAACGAAATCATAGCGAAATTGGCCGATCTTTCGGTTACAATTACCGCTAAGGTTCACGAAGGCGAAAAATTGTATGGCTCAATTACCGCTCAAGACATTGCTGAAAACTTGAAGAGTCAAGGCATTAAAGTTGAGAAACGTCATATTGTCCTCGAAGAAGGCATTAAACAACTCGGTGTATATACAGCGACTGTTCGTTTAATGAATGATGTTGAAGGTAAAGTAAAAGTTTGGGTGATTAAAGAAGAAGCCTAATTTTTCATCTTGAGATCTAGTGAAAAGCCATCCTTAGGGGTGGCTTTTTTTATTTGTATAAATGAAAAACCACCGGCTAGGCCGGTGGATCCTTTTTTAAATACAATTGAGATATTCTAAACTGGCCTAATTGATTGGTGCTGATTCTCCAAGCTCAGTCGATAAATACACGTCTATTTGAATAAAAAGGAAGCTCTACACTCC
>JBNKYI010000500.1:0-1669 GCA_050300815.1 Fibrobacterales bacterium | reverse complement strand
GGGCTTTACTTTTTTTAATTTTGTATTTGCCGTTGTCCTCCACGGAATAACCCGAAAAATCCAACCTCAATCTGCTCCTTTTAAATTTCATATCTCCCTTCCTTTCATCGGGCTGTTCTTATTGCTTGCCGATTGGTTTTACTTTGAAGCATTACAAAACCCCGCCGCTTTGGTCGTTGTTCTTTCAGCGATCAAACGCTCTCAACTTCTCTTCACCGTTCTTGTTGGGGGATGGATTTTTAAGGAAAAAAACAGAACGAAAAAAATGTTCCCTCTTTTTTTGCTCTTAGGGGGCATACTCTTTATTTTAATGGGGAAAAATTAAAGAAGTAGACCTTCTTCTATTTAAAAATTCCAATACCCGCTTCTCGAATCACAGAAATTCAAAATCATTGAGAATGAAATTAGTTTTAAAGGCGCCCTTTACTGCATTATTGAAAGCGAAAAGTTTATGACTTCTCTGCAAGCTCTCATCAAAGAGAAAAAAGACCAGGCCATTGCCCTTTACTTAGACCCCGAATCTCCCGAAGCGCTATTGCGATACGCAGCACCCGACGTGGCTTACATTTATACACCCGATACCCATGATATACGCTCTGAAGGCCAATCCTATGGGATGTACATCGCTGTGCACTTGGGCGATCAAATTCTTTTTGACGCCTTATGGAGATTTGCCCAAACCTTTCAACAAAATGCAGAAGGCGAATGCAAAGATCTCTTTGCTTGGCAGCTCAAAGGAGAAGCTCCTTTTGCCGTCATGGATGCCAATCCAGCACCCGACGGTGAGCTTTACTATGCATTTGCCTTGCTTAAGGCTCATGAGAAATGGGGTTCTAAAGAAAACTCTAAAACATTTAATTATCTCGACGATGCCCAGCGTATTCTCAATCGCATGCTTGATCCTTATGAAAGCGAAACCTTCAGGCCCTTTTTTAATCGGGAATTTATGCAGGTGGTTTTCACAACAGACAAAGACTGCGCCGCTTTTACAGATCCCTCTTACCATCTCCCCCATTTTTTAGAAAAATTTGCTCAGTGGGACCAAATAGAGAGTCAAAAAAAATTATGGCGTCAACTCGCTCAAAGTTCTAGGAATTTTCTAGAAAAGGCCGCTCATCCTCAAACCGGACTCTTTAGTGATTATGCCACATTTGAAGGGAAACCTCAGCCGACTTCTTTCAATCCAAATTCACACTTCGCAGGAATGGACGCCATCCGAGTTGTCATGAATTTAATAATGGATGGTATTGAATTTGGGTACTCAACAAATGCGCAATCGATTCTGCAAAATCAATCTGCCTTTTATCTTAAAAATGACTCGGTTTCTATACAAACTCTCGAAGGCCAAGCTCAATGCGATTTTTTTAATGAAGGCCACATCGCCACCCTCGCCCATCTTTATCTGTGGGATTTAGATAAAGGAAGACTCCACCTAGAAAGGTTTCTCACCACTCCTTTGCCTTTAGGGCGTTGGAGATACTACAGTGGGATATTAACTCTTATTTCTCTTATTCATTTAGAACAACACATCGAATAAAACCCTAAGTTGTCGAAAATAAGTAATCCCTTTTAAGAGCTTGTATAACAAAAAGGGGGCTGTCTCATAACGGACAGCCCCTTTTTTCATTTTGTTTACGGTGAATTTCTTTTTACAGTTGGGTTTAAAATT
>JBNKYI010000499.1:0-1682 GCA_050300815.1 Fibrobacterales bacterium | reverse complement strand
GAGAGTACCGTATTGGACATTCCTCAAATGACCTCTAGACCGCGCGGAGGGTCGCACGACTGGGTACGGCAAACACCCCGGAGCTTCGAGATCACTATATTGGAATCTATCATTAAGCACAGAATACAAATTGAATTTTAGGAAAGTTTAAAGCATGAGACAAAAGAGCGTGACTTTGTGGCACAAGAGGCACATACCTCTTCAAAGTCTCATCATGAGCTAAACATTTGATAAAGGATTTCACTTCTTAAAGTAAGGTTGCTTAAAATGAGAATCATCCAACAAGTCGCAAAGCATGTCTCAAAAGAGATAAAAGAACTTATACAAGTGGTGAACAAGAGCAATTAATTGAGTTGTCAAGTTTTAACATGTGCTCAACATTGCAATCATCACAAGTTATCTAGCATGGTCTAGCAAAATGGTTCACATCTCATTACTACTCATCCTAGCACAGTGATAAGCATAATTAAGCAAATCCAAGCCAGTATAACATGTGAAGCAAAGTGACTTAGGTGAGGATGAAGAAAATACAAAAGAAAAAGCAAGGATAGTGCATATAAAGGATAAGCGAGATTATAAAGAAAGTTAAGCGGAAGATAACGAATAAATAGCAAAACCCCACTCCCCAAAAGGAGAAATACGAATTGCTTAAACCAGTGACTTTGTTGCCAAGATTGAGTTTCGTTGTGTGTTGCAGAATACACCATCAACAGACCCATACCACAGAGCAAGGCTAAACTGATCATCATTAAAATATTTTTACTCCAACTTGCTCCTTCTCTCATTTAGACCTCTCAAAGTAATGACGAAGAATTTTTCCTGCAATTGGAGCCGCCACAGAACCCCCATGGCCCGCATTTTCTACAAGAACGGCAATCGCTATCTCGGGATTATCTAAGGGCGCAACACCGGCAAACCAAGCGTGAGTCAATTCGCCGTGAGGATTTTCAGCCGAGCCCGTTTTTCCGCCGACACGCACTCCTTTAACCGAGGCCGCTCTACCCGTTCCATGCTCGCCAGTCACAACCTCTTCAAGAGCCTGAATCACCATTTCTTGAGTTCGCGGCCTGAGTTTAATTCGGCGCAGAGTGTCTAAAGTCGCCTCATATATCAAGCTATCATTTTCGTCGACAATTCTTTTTACCAAATGGGGCTTCCATAAAACCTTTCCATTTCCCAAAGCCGCATAAGCATTGGCTATTTGCAAGGGAGTAACCAACTGCCCCTGCCCGATGGAAAGATTGAGAATTTGCCCGCGGGTCCACTTCCATCCCAAGCGGGCAAACCTTCGATTATAAGTCACAGAATCAATGAGCAATCCCGACTTCTCAATAGGTAAATCCACCTGGGATTTCTGGTTTAACCCATACATCTCGGCCACAGAGTTGATCTTTTCCATTCCTATATCAAGCCCTAAATAATAAAAGAAGACGTCACAACTTTCTCTCAATGCATCAACAACATTCATTCGACCATGCCCTGATGGCTTCCAACATTTCTGAAAACGTCGCCCAAATTTTATCCCCCCGTGACAAGCCGGATAAGGTTTGTCTGTGGGAGTTATCGCGTCGTTTTCAACTCCGGCAATCGCCGTAAAAAACTTAAAAATTGACCCTGGAGGATAGACTCCAACGACTGTTCGATTATTTAAAGGCGCCGTACTGTCTAAGGCCACACTCGCC